>NZ_JBHVEE010000025.1:0-91344 GCF_042802415.1 Streptomyces sp. NPDC057486
AGTGCTTTGGCTCCCTGCGTGGCTATTCCGCAATCACGCTTCTGGTGCGCGCCGGGCCCGCCGGTGGTGTGCTGTCGCGCGGGGCGGGGCGGCGGCCGGGCGGGGCGGGGCGGCGGCCGCGGCGGCGGGCGCAATGGGTATCTTCTCGGATGTGACCCAGCCACCCCGCCGCCCACGCAAGCGTTCCGCCACCCGTTCGGTGACCCTGTCGGACGTGGCGGCGGCGGCCGGGGTGTCCGCCCAGACGGTCTCCCGGGTCGTGCGTGACCCGCGGTCGGTGCCGGACGAGACCCGGGCCAACGTCGAAGCGGCCATCGCGGCGACCGGCTACGTGCCCAACCTCGCCGCCAGCAACCTGGCGTCGAACCGCAGCCGCACGGTCGGTGTCCTGGTCCCGCAGATCAACGCGTCGGTCTTCGCGGACACCGTTCACGCCTTCTCGACTGCCCTGGCGGCCCACGGCTACCAGATCTTCGTCGGCACGACCGACTACCGGCCGGAGCACGAGGAGGACGTGCTGCGGAGTTTCCTCGGCCGGCGGCCGGACGGACTGCTCATGGTGGGAACCGACCACACCCCCGGAACCCGTGCCCTGCTGGCCGCCGCGGGAGTGCCCGTCGTGGAGACCTGGGGCTGGTCGGACGATCCGGTGGACCTGCTGGTCGGCTTCTCCAACGCGGCGGCGGCCGCCGCGATGGTCGGGCACCTCGTCGAGCGGGGCCGGCGCAGGATCACGTTCGCCGGGCGGCACACCTCCGGCGACCCCCGGGCCGCCGAGCGGCTCGAGGGCTACGCGACCGCTGTCCGTGAGCTGCTGGGGACTGCTCCGCGCACGGTGGACGCGGGGCCGGAGCCGGTCACCATGGACACCGGCGTCACGCTCCTGGACCTTGTGCTGGAACGGCATCCGGACTCCGACGCCGTGATGTTCTCCAGCGACGTCTTCGCCGCCGGCGCCCTGCAGGCGTGCGTGCGCCGGGGGATCGACGTCCCCGGCACGCTGGCCCTGGCCGGGTTCGGCGACTTCGAGCTGGCCCGGCACCTCGTCCCCTCGCTCACCACGGTGGCGGTGCCCGGGACCCTCATCGGCGAGCTGGGGGCCGAGTTGCTGCTGGAGAGGATGCGCGGCACCCCGGTCGGCGTTCCGCACCGCGACGTGGGCTACCGGGTCGTCGCCCGCGCAAGCTCCTGACGCAGGGGCGCCGCCCGGGCCGGGGCGGATCCCGCTGAGGCCCGGGGGCGGCCGGCGCACCGGCGAGCGGCCGCCCCCGGGCCTCAGCGTGCTGCCCAGACCAGGCCCCGTTCGACCATCTTCGCGGTCTGCGGCACCTCCAGGTCCGCGACGCGGTGGCCGAGGGTGCAGACGAAGACCCGGCCGGCTCCCCAGCGGCGTGTCCACACGACGGGGAACTCGACCGGCTCGTCCCACTGGCCGCCGTCGGGGGAGAGGACCGAGGTGGCCAGCACCGTGTTCAGAGTGTCCGTCAGCACCCAGTAGTGCTCGGTGAGGACGTCGAAGTCCTCGATGCCCTGGGTGATCTCGCCGTCCCGCTCAGGCAGGGCCGTGATGCGGACGGTGAAGTCCTGGAACCCGTCCGGGTGCCACAGGAACCGTCCCCCCACCATGCGCAGATAGCGAGCGGCGGCGACATTCGTTCCGATGACGCCGCCGTGCCAGCCGGCGAAACCCGTTCCCGCCTCCACGGCCGAGACGAGCGTGTTCTCCTGAAGGGGCGTCAGTTCGCCCCCGGACCATGAGTGGACGACGAGGTCGGTGGCGGCGAGCAGGTCCGCATCCTCGTACACCGAGAGGTCCTCGGCGACGGATACGTCGAACCCCGCGCGTTCGAGCCGGGGAATGAACATCCGGGTGCAGCCGACCGGGTCGTGCCCCTCCCAGCCGCCGCGTACCACCAGGGCGTTGCGCTGACTCACTTCGGATTGCCTCCGTACGGTGTCGGTTGTCCCTGCGGCTGTGGTGGTTCCGCTCGGCCGCTGCCGGGCGGAACCGCGCCCGGTCGATTGCTGCCGGCTCCCTCAACTCTCCGTCCCTGAGTGCGAATTAAGGACCGGGGAGTAACCTGGCGCGAACCGCTCCGAGTCTTCCGGTGGTCAGGCTTCGTTCGCTCCTTGGCCCGCTGTTCCCGTCGTGGCCGTGGACCGGAACCCAGTGACATGCGTCGCACCCAGCCTTCGGTTGAAGCGTGTCGCACGGTGGTGACGGGCGAATCCTGCCCCCGGAGCTCTGACCGGGCATGCCCGAAGTGCCTTTCGCGGGCGGTCCGGTCCGGCCCCGGGCGCGTGCTCTCGCCTCCGGGACGGTGGCGTGACCGGAAACCTTGGTCATCACTTATGATACGAGTGATGACCTTAGCATGTTCCGCTAGCCTTGAGCCCTCGGACAGTGGGGACCGGGCACACCTGCACACATTGGGAGTCGCTGACCAGATGAGTAACCCATCCGCGGACGCCGTTGCCGTGACCCCCCGTCAACGGCGTCGGCCTCCCCTCGCCGCCGCCGTCGTGCAGAGCCTGGCGACGGCCATCGTGCTCGGCGAGTACCCGCCCGGAACGGCACTTCCCTCGGCGGGCGTCCTGTGTGAACAGTACGAGGTGAGCCGCACCGTCATCCGCGAGGCGACCATGGCCCTCTCCGAGAAGGGCCTCGTCGCGACGCGCCAGGGATGGGGGACGGTCGTGCTCGATCAGGAGCAGTGGAGTCTGCTCGACCCCCTGATCCTCGACGCGCTCTTCCAGCGGAAGGACCGGCTGGTCTTCCTCGACAACCTGATCGAGATCCGGACGACCCTTGAGTGCGCCATGTCCGCCCGCGCCGCCCGTCTCATGGACGACACTCAGGCGGCGGCGCTCTCGGCCAAGCTCGACGAACTCGCGGCTCTGCGAGGCGACCCGGAGGCCTACTCCCGCGCCGACATCGAGTTCCACGAGATCATCCACCGTGCGTCGCGGGACGCGTTCGGGCGGGCCATCGTGTCGAGCATCCAGGGCAAGGCCGTGCGCTACCCCCAGTACAGCGGCGATCCCACGCGTGAGCACATCGAGCTGACGCACGAGGCGCACGCACGGATCGCGGCCGCCCTGCTCGCCCAGGACGCCGACGAGGCGGCCGAGGCGATGCGAGACCACATCACGTCCTCCTGGGAGCGCCGGCGACCGCACGACACGTCCGGCGCGTGACGTACGCCGGGGCATCCGTGTGCGGTGGATGCCCCGGCGCGAGGAGACGGTGTCACCCGGCGGCTACCGGAGGACGGCGTCCGTGTCGCGGTTCGCCGGGCGGCCGATGCCCTGCGTCGTGACGCTGCGGTTCCACTCCCGGACCCACGCGGCCCCGTACGACCGCGCCACCGAGCCGGAGGCCGAGAACCTGAGCGTGCCGAGGTCGAGGCCGGTCTCCGCCACCGAGGCGGCCAGGACGGGGTTGGTGTTGACCCGGTTGCTCCACCGCGACAGGCTGTACTGCGATGCCGGCTCGGCGAAGTCGGCCTTCGTCTCGATGAAGCCGCAGCAGCCGACGATCACCGCGTGGTCGATCTCGACCCGCGACGGCACCCAGACCGAGTCAAGATCCTCCCACACCGTCGCGCGGCTGCAGCCGTTGGTCCCGGACGTGGTGTAGACGGCGGCCGTGCACTCCTCGCCCGTCGCGGTCACGCGTGGCACGTACCAGTCGGTGATCTCCGGATACGTGATCGGCTTTCCGTCGGAGTACTTCTGCTTCCCGTTCGTGTAGTGCGCGTGCCAGGCGGCGACGGTCCGGGGGGTCGCGCTGTACTTCTCGCCCTCGCGGACGTCGAGGAACGTGTTGTAACGGCTCTCCAGCACCCAGCTGTTGGCCGGCGGAAGGCGCGTCTCGCCGTTCTTGTGGTAGATGCCGCCGTGGCCCACGTGGTCCACCCCGATGAACACGTTGTCGTTCGCGGTGTTGCTGTGGCCGGAGTTGAAGTTGACGCCGGACTTCGCGTCGCTCACGACATTGTGGTGGAAGCGGACTCCGGTCGCGCCGTCGTCCATGTACAGGGCGTCGTTGGAACCACCGATCTTCTCGAAGTGGTTGTAGGCGATCTCGTTGCCGAGGTAGGTGAAGTCCCGCCCGGCGTAGACGACCCCCATGTCGCCCGCGTTCTTCACCACGTCGTAGAAGTGGTTGTGGTTGACGCGCATGTCGTTGCCCATGATCTGCACGGCCATGTGCGGTGCGTCGTGGACGTAGTTGTACTCGAACGTGTTCCCCACGCCGTACATGTAGCCGGCCGGGGTGTACGTGGCGAGTTTGGAGAAACGTGTGATCTCGTTGTGGCGGGCGACGTTGTTTCCGCGTTCGAGCGTGGCGCGGTCGCCGCCGCCGAGCAGTACGCCTCCGCCGCCGAGATCGTGGAGGTAGGAGTTCTGCACGACGTTGTCGTGCCCGCCCTGCACGGTCTCGTAGTCCGGCATGCTGGTGATCGTGTCCGTCGTACGCCCGATCCGGATCGCGTCCATGCTCACATTGGAGATGTCGACCCCGTCGATGAGGGTCCCGACGGCGTCCAGCAACTGCACACCGCTGATCAGCGACCCGGTCATGGCCAGGCCCCGGACCGTCACGCCCCGGGTGCCGTCGAGCAGCATGAAGTTCTTGTCGAACGTCTGCAGCGTGGTGGTCCTGCCCTCGATCGTGCCGTTCTGGGGCCGGTAGTAGAGGACGTCGTTGTCGTGGTAGCGGTCGATGTAGTACTCGCCGGCCGTGTCCATCTCCGACAGGACGTTGAGCACCTTGACCTTGGTCCAGGAGTCCTGCGGGATGTACATGGAGGGGTACTTCGTGTACAGCTTGTCGCCGCTCCACGACAGGATGCGCAACATGTCGTTGGCGTAGTTGTTGCCGAGGTAGCCCGAGAGCCAGCCCTCCGTCTCGGACTTGGTGTTGTCGATGTCCTCGATCCAGCGCGGATCCAGCTGGACCGGTACGTCGGAGTACTCGCCGAATCCGCGGGTGCCCGGATCATCCACCGCGGGCACCGCCTCGGGTGCCCAGTTCCGGTAGCGGTCGCCACTGGCGGCGCGGCCGCCGACCGTGAAGACGGACGGGGTCATGCGCCGCATCTCCTCCGGGCTCCAGGTGTCCCGCTGCCCGGTGTCGGGGAGGAGCTGCTTCTTGTCCTCGAACTGGGCGCGGGGCGTCGTGCCGGAGCTGTTCCAGGCGCTCTCCGGCCCGAAGCGGGCGTCCAGATCCGTGTTCATCAGGTCCCGGGGGCCGTCGGCCTTCCACTTGGCTCCCGTCCCCCACAGGTGGCAGGCGGTCTCCGTGGTGGTGCACGAGTTGCCGTCCGGGTACTCGGCCAGGGTCTGGGTGCCGCCGTCGACGACGAGTTCCGGAGCGAACGGCTGCTGGACCCAGTTGAAGCCGTTCTTGTAGAGCGTGCCCGGGTCGATCCCGTGCGCGCCGAGGTCGAACACCCACACACCGTCACGCAGTTCCGGTGTGTTCAGGCGGGTGTTGGAGGAGTACCGGGGCTCGGCGAGCGTGTCGTCCGAGAGGTCGGTGAGCCTCTGCCACCCGTCCGCCGGAAGTTCGTGCGACCCGGTCAGCGTGACCGTCTCATCGCGGTACGCGGCGTACGTCACCCATGAGTTCTCCTTGCCGCTGAGCCGGATGGTGTCGTCGAGGACGTACGTCCCGCCCCGGATGTACACCGTGCCCCGCGCCCCGGGGGAGGTGCGGCCGGCCAGTGCGTCCCGCGCCGCCGTGATCGTCCGCAGAGGGGCATCGCGGCCCCCGCTGTTTCCGTCGTCGCCGTCCGAGGCCGACACGTACACCGTGAGGGCCCCGGAGGAGGCCGCCTGGCCGGACGGCGTGGCCGACGCGGTGCCGGCCGCCGGCACGCCGGCGCTCGTCACCAGCGCCAGGGCGACGGAGGCCAGTAGGGTCCGCGCCGGTCGTCTCCCGGTTCTCGACATGGAGGAGCCTTTCGTTGGATTCCGTGATTCCGTCCCGGCCGCGACATCCGGTCCGCTTCGAGGCGTCCCGGCGTCCGTGAGCGGATGTTGGAGGGGGCGTCCGACAGCCCCTGTGCCGCCGGGTCAGCGCCGCAGGCAAACAGAACATGTATGACATGTGCAGACTATGACTCCCGTTGACCCCGCACAAGCGTCACGACAGAACCGGGCGCCGGAGAGCGGGCGCGAGGGGACGCGGCGGTGGGAGGCGGCAGGGCGGAGTCGGCGGACGGCGGGTCAGTCCAGATGGAAGACCTCCTCCGCGTCCACCCAGCGCTCCCCGGGCTCCGCCGAGCCGAGCGGCTGCTGGCAGGGATCGGTGAGGGTCCACCACCGCTGGGTCTCCGGGTCGGCGGCGACGGCGGCCATGTCGGCGTCGTAGTCGTCGCCGGTGTACTCGTAGTAGGCGAACAGCGTGTGGTCACGCAGGAAGATGGAGTACGAGGTGATGTGGGCGCGGGACAGGGTGTCCAGGACCGGCTGCGGGACCGACCGGTGCAACTCCCGGTATTTCTCTTCCTGTTCCGGACGCAGACGGATCACGGACGCGACGCGGCGCGGGGTACGGGGGGCGGGCATGGCAGGGCTCCTTCATGACGCGGGCCGGTCGGCCCGCCAATGGCCTTTGCCGGCCGGGCGGAAGGGCCGGGCCGGTCGGGTCCGGGGGAGGAGAGGGACGGGCGGGCCGGCCGGGAGATGTCCGGCCGGCCCCGCCATCGGGGATCAGCCCTTCACGGCTCCTGCCGCGAGGCCGCTCATGACGTGACGTTGCATCACGACGAAGATCACCAGAATGGGGATCACGGCGAGCAGCAGGGTCGGGAACACCTTGGTGTAGTCCGTCGAGTACTGGCCGACGGCGGCGTACACACCGGTGGTGATGGTGTAGACGTCACTGCCGGGGCCGAGGATCATCTGCGGGCTGGCGAAGTCGTTCCACACGCTCAGGGAGTTCAGGATGAACACGGTGGCGATGATCGGCCGCATCAGCGGCACGATGATCCGCCACAGCGTGTAGTACTTGCCGGCCCCGTCGATGGCCGCGGCCTCGTCCAGCGACCGGGGCAGCACGCGGATGTAGCCGAAGAAGACGAACAGTGTGAACGGGATGGTGGTGGCTGTCATGAAGAGGATGAGGCCGGGCATCGTGCCCATCAGTCCCACGGCGCGGAGCACGAAGATGACCGGCACCAGGATCACCTGGGTCGGGATGAACATCCCCGCGATGAAGAAGAACAGCAGCAGCCGGGAGATCAGCTTCGGTGTGCGGGCCAGTACGTAGGCCGCGGGCGCGCACACCACCATGGCCAGCGCGTTCACGCAGAGCACCAGCGCGAGTGTGGTGCCGTAGCCCTTGAGAATGCTGAAGTCGGGGTTGTTCCACGCGTCCGCGAGGTGCTGGAACGTCGCGGTGCCGAGGTCCAGGGTGAACGGGTTGCTGAGGATCTCCCGCTGACTCTTGAAGGCGTTGACCACCAGGAGGTACATCGGCACGAGCATGCCGAGGGACGCCAGGGTGACGAACGCGACGCGCAGGGCGGCGGCCGAGGTGAGTGTCTTCTTCATCCGATGGACTCCGCGTCGTTCTCGGCGCGCCTGCGCAGGAAGAGGACCGTGAGGGACAGGACCGCGGCCGCGAGGATCAGCAGCACGGCCTGGGCCGATGCCAGGCCGATGTTCCGCTGGGGGAACGAGACCGCGAGGATCGAGTAGGCGAGGGTCTTGGTCGATCCCGCGGGACCGCCCCCGGTCAGCGACACGACGACGTCGTATGTCTTCAGCAGCGAGATGCCCGAGGTGATGACGGCGACCGTCACCGTGGAAGCCAGCGATGGCCAGGTGACGGCACGGAAGGTCTGCCACCGGCCGGCTCCGTCGAGCTTCGCCGCCTCCAGCAGATCCTCCGGCACGGCCTGGAGCCCCGCCAGATACAGGATCAACTGCACGCCGAACAGGGACCAGACGATGACGAGGATCATCGACCACAGGGCCCAGTCGGGGTCGCTGAGGAAGGGCAGGCTGTCGGTTCCGACCTTCTCCAGCATGGTGTTGACCACACCCTGGGGCCCGAGGATCGCCTGCCACAGGAAGCCGACGACCAGTGCGCTCAGGACATGCGGGTAGAACATGACCACCCGGCCGAAGGTGTTGAACCGGTTGGTGCGCTTCAGCAGCAGCGCGAGGCCGAGCGCCGCGACGTTGACGGCGACCGCGCCCACCACGGCCACCACGGCGGTGATCACCATGGTGCCCGTCATGTCGTCGGAACCGAAGATGGTGCGGTAGTTGTCCAGCCCGATGAACTCGGGGACGCGGGTGGGGAATCCGTTGTACTCGGTGAAGCTGTAGTAGAACGCGTAGATCACCGGTACGACCAGGAGTGCGGCGTAGATCAGCACCGCGGGGACCACCATGCTGATACTGACGCCCGCGTTGCGCCATCGCCGCTGCTTCGAGGGGAGTGTGCGTGCCATGGTCAGCGGTTCTCGTCGGTCCACTGGTCGATGGCCTTGGCGGCGTCGGCCGGGCTCGCCCCCGTGTAGAGGCTCTGAGCGACCTCGGTGAACTTGGGGTTGAAGCCCGTCACCGGCAGCCGGACGTTGCCCTGGCCCTCGCCCACGGCGACGAGCGCGGGAGCATTGTCGAGAATGCCCTGGATCAGGGCGTCGGTACCGGTCTGCTTGACGTCGGACTCCTGACGGAACACCCCGTCGGAGCCGAGCTGCGCCTTGACGGCTGCCGGGTCGGTCACGAGGAACTTCACCAGCTGCTTCGCGCCGGCCTCGTCCGACGCGCCCTTGTGCACCATGTACGGGTTGGCCATGGTGGCGCCCTGCGGACCGGGATAGCTCTTGCCGTCGGCGACCGGCGGGGAGAACACGCCCACCTCGAAGGGCAGTTTCCCGGCCTTGGCCAGCGTGGCGGCGAACCAGCTGCCGTTGGTGTAGAGACCGGCCTTGCCGGCGATGAAGTTGCCGTCCGCCTGCGAGGGGTTGAGTCCGGCGTCGCTCTTGGCTATGTATCCGGCGTCGATCCAGTCCGCGTACATCTGGAAGGCGGGCTTGTAGGCATCGCCCACGGTGAGCTTCTGGTCGGTGACGGCGCTCTGCCACTTCGGGTGGAGCTCGTTGAGCGTCGGGTGGTAGATCTGCTGGAGCTGGAGGCCGGTCTGGTAGTCGCCCGCGGTCTGCATCGGCGTGTAGCCGGCCTTCTTGAGCTTGCCCAGATCGGCGGTCATCTCCTTCCAGGTGGTCGGAGTCGCGGTGATGCCGGCCTTCTTGAACGCGGTCTTGTTGTAGTAGACGAGCGACTGGGTCTGGGTGCCGACGCCGACGGCGAAGTGCGTGTCGCCGATGGCGTACGCGTCGAACATCGGGGTCCCCTTGGCCCAGGCCTCACCGCTGAGGTCGACCAGCTCCGGAGCCGTGTCGTCGTCCGGGAAGATGGACTGGATGACATCGGGGGCGGTCCCCGCGGCCAGTTGCTGGGGGAAGGACTCGGCGACGGACTTGCCGGTCGGGCCCTCGATCTTCACCTTCAGACCGGTCTTGTCCTCGAACGGCTTGACCAGCTTCTCCCAGTAGGCTCGGTCGAGGTTGTCGGTCAGGTTGACCATCATCCGGATCTCGCCGTCCTTGCCGCCGGACGTACCGGAGCCCGACGAGCAGGCCGCGAGGAGCAGCAGCGGAACCACGGCGGCAAGGGCGGCTCCGCGCGCCTTGCATCCTCGGTTGGCAGACATCATTGTCGACTCTCTTTTCCTCGGTAGGGAAAGCTGGTGATCAACGTTCGCTGGACTGCGGGGCGTGCGGATGCGGGTCGTGCTCCGGTGTCACAGCCGCCCCCGGTAGGGCAGGGGGCCGACGGCCGTGATGTCGGTGGGTGCCTCGTCGCCGTCGACGCGGTAGATGCCGTCGTTGGCGACGAAGAACTCGAGCGCGTCCGGATACCGCAGGTCCTCGGGCAGCGGCTCGCGGTCGGTCCAGGCGAAGAACTCCCGGGTGAAGGTGTCCTTGTCCTTGCGGCCGTAGATGTGCAGGTCCCCCGCGGTCAGCGGTGAGCGCACGCACCAGTGGACGCCGGACTCGGCCCAGAAGGCGCGGTCGCTGATCAGTACCGACTGCCGGTCCCTGGGGGCAAGCACCTTGTCCCAGAAGCCGTCGCCCGGTCCCAGCCGCGCCATCAGGAACATCAGGTCGTGGGCGTGCCAGGCGGTGCTGGGTGCGATGTCGGCCTCGTTGTGCCAGCCGCTGGCGGAGGCGAAGTAGCCACCGGGTGTCTGGTAGCCCGCATAGGTGGCCAGGCACGCCTCGGTGAACGCTTCCAGCTCGGCGTCGGGACCCTCGGCCAGCACCTCGTGGATGCCGTAGAGCGTCAGGCCCATGCCCGCGATCAGCATGGGCGTGTCCGTCTTCAGGGCGCGGTCGCCCTGGACGTACCAATAGCGGTGGTAGCGGACGGCGCCGGTTTCGTCGGTCCACGCCGAGCGGGCCACGTGCCGGCACAGCCGCCTCGCCTCGGCCAGCAGCTCCGGATCGCCCTGGGCGCGGTAGCCGAGCACCAGGGGGACGATCATGAGGCCGTAGTACTCGGCCGGTTCCAGGATGCCGCCCTCGGTACGGTCCCGCACGGTGCGGAACGTGCCGGAGCTGTCCGCGTCGGGTACGCCGCGGTGGTGGAACAGGCGGACCAGGGTGGCGAGGTCCTCGGGTATCTGCTCCGCGTAGGTCTTGTCGTCGGCCAGCTCCGTGTAGAGCTGCTTGACCCATACCCGGGCGTACTCCTGGTTGCAGGTACCGTCCTCACCGGCCCGGCCGCCCCCGTACATCTCGCACGCGTCGAGATTGCGGCGTACGGCCGCGAGCGCGGCGTCCACCTCGTCGTCGGGCAGCAGATGACGTGCGTGCTTCAGCGCGAGCAGCACACCGAGGCTGCCGACGGCGTTGTGGATGAGACCGGTGGTCGCCGACTCACCGACCTGGAAGCCGATGTGCCGGTACTGGCCGTCGTCCTGGAACTCCGTGGCCTGGTAGCGCACCAGCCGCCGCAGCAGCTCGACGCCCCGCTCGTCGGGCTGTTCGGCCAGGGCCTGTGCGAGGGCCCCGACGGCCGGGCCGGCGAACGTGGTGTGCCCGCTGGTGAAGTCGAGGAAGGTGAAGGGGTTCGTGCCCCACACGCTGTGGTTGTGGAAGCCGTTGACCGCGCCCTCCTCCGTGATCCAGCTGTGCAGCCAGCCGGCGAGTGCGGCCGTGTCCGGCTCGGTTGTGCGGTGTTCCATGGCGTTCCTTCCGTAGTGGTTCCACGGCCGTGCGGCATCCGGCCGCGCGGAGTCGGTGACGTTCATGTCCGTCCCTCCGCGGGCCGCGTCGCCCGGCTCGCGGGAAGCAGGGACAGCGCGGTCAGTTCGTCCCAGAGCGCGTCGGGGACAAAGGCCGCCAGCCGGTCGGCGTTGGTACGGGACTGGTGGGCGTTCCGTGCGCCGAGGACCACCGAGGTGACCGCCGGGTGCCGCAGGGGGTGGGCGATGGCGGCCTTCGGGAGGCTGCTGCCGTGCCGCTCGCAGACATCGGCGATCGCGGCGGCCCGGCCGAGCAGTTCACGGGAGGCCGGCCGGTAGTCGTAGGTGGCGTGCATCGGTGGGCGGGGGGCCGCGAGCAGCCCTGAGTTGTACACCGCGGCGGCGACGACGCCCACGCCCCTCTCCAGGGCGAGCGGGAGCAGCTCGTCCGCGGCGGAGTGGTCGAGCAGGGTGTGGCGGCCGGCCACCATGACGATGTCCACGTCGCAGCGGCGGACGAACTCGGTGAGCATTCCGGTTCGGTTCATTCCGGCGCCCACCGCCTTCACCACCCCCTGGTCGCGCAGTTCGACGAGGGTGTCGACGCCCGTCGTGGACGCCTCCTGCCAGTGGTCGTCGGGGTCGTGGAGATAGACGATGTCGACGTGGTCCAGACCGAGACGTTCCAGACTGCCCTCCAGGGACCGCAGGATCCCGTCCCGGCTGAAGTCCCAGCTGCGGCGGGACGCCGCGGGTACCGCGAATCCGCCGTCGTCCCCGAGGTGCGCCGTCTCCGGACTCGGCACCAGCAGCCGGCCCACTTTGGTGGAGACGGTGTACTGGGACCGGGGACGCCGCGAGAGGGACGCGCCGAGGCGGCGTTCGGACAGCCCGAGCCCGTAGTGCGGGGCCGTGTCGAAGTAGCGGACGCCGCTTCGCCAGGCCGCGTCGACGGCGCCCGAGGCGTCCTCGTCGCTCGTGACCCGTCCGAGGTTGCCCAACTGGGCCGCGCCGAAGCCGAGTTCTGTCAGAGCCGGGGTGCGGGCGGCGGTTCGGGTACGCATGCGCCTCACCGGACCCTGGCGTGCGCGGAGGCCGCGAGGTCCTCCGGGTGGGCGAACGGACGGCCCGACGCGAACCGCTCCACCTCGTCGACGACGGCGTCTCCGATGCGGTGCAGCTCACCGCCCATGGAGCCGGCCAGGTGCGGGGTGAGCACGACGTTGTCCAGCGACCACAGGCCGCTGTCCGCGGGGAGCGGTTCTGGGTCGGTGACGTCGAGCACGGCGTCGATCCGGCCGCTGCGGAGCTCCGCGGTCAGGGCGTCCTGGTCGACGACGGCTCCACGGGCGGTGTTCACGAGCGTTGCCCCGTCGCGCATGAGGGCGAGCAGGCCCGCGTCGATCTGCCCCCGCGTTCGCGGTGTCAGCGGCTGGTGCAGGGACACCACGTGACTGCTTCTCATGAGTTCGTCGAGCGGCACCGGCCGTGCACCGAGGCCGATGGCCTCCTCCGCGGTGAGGGTGGGGTCGTACAGGAGCACGTCGACATCGAAGGAGCGGAGCAGGGCGAGGACCGCGCGGCCCACGGTGGAGGCGCCGACGATGCCCACGGTCTGCCGGTAGTTGCCGGGTACGGAGTGCGTGGCCGGATGGTCCGGAACGCTCCTGGACCGCCGGTACGCTCGCGCGGCGGGCAGCGCCCGCTTGCCGGCCAGAAGGATCATGGCGAGCGTGTACTCGGCCACCGGGACGGAGTTGGCGGCCCGGGCGTTGGCGGCGACCACCCCGCGGGCGGCGAAGGACTCGGGGTCCTCCAGGCAGGTCGCGGCGACACCGCCCGCGTAGACCACGGCCCGCAGCCGGGAGACGTACGGGAGGTGGGCGGCGCGGACGACGGGTGCGTTCCAGCCCGCGACGAGGATGTCCGCCCCGGCCAGGGCCTCCCGTGAGCGGGCGGATTCCAGCTCGGTGAGAACGAGGCCGGTGTCGATGTCGGCGGCCCGGCGAAGGCGGGCGAACGCGTTCTCGTCGAAGAGGGAGCCGGGCAGACCTGGCGGGTTCATCGCGAGGACGGCACGTGGTCGTGTCACGGGGCGATCCCCTTCCGGGCGCGCCCGACGGCACGAGGGTGCCCGGCGGCGGCGCTGTCGGTGGGCCGGCCGTCGTGTCCGGACTCGGCCACGAGGCGCAGGCCGGCATCGGGCGGCCGGACGTGGGGTCCGGCCGGCTGGGCCCAGCCGGCCGTCTCCTCAAGACGCGCGATCGCCGCCTCGTCGACGGTGATGCCGAGCCCCACGGAGTCACCGAGGACGATGCCGCCGTCGGCGATCTCCTGGTCCACGGTGAGTCCCACCGGGGCCGAGGTGTCCTGCACTTCGGTGACCAGGTGGTTGGGGGTCGCGGCGGCGGCGTGGGCGAGGGGGTTGGTCTCGTATCCGACCGGGCTGACGGGCAGGTCCTGGCCGTGGGCGAGGGTGGCGACCCGGAGGAAGTGGGTGATGCCCCAGACGCTGCCGGTCTGCACCACCTGCACGGCGTCCCCGGCCAGGAGGGGCCGGAACTGCTCCAGTCCGGTCAGGTTCTCGCCGGTGGCGACGGCAGCGCGTGCGGCTCGCCCCACGGCCCGGTTGCCTGCCACGTCCCACCGGCGGACCGGTTCCTCGATCCAGGTGAGATCGACGTGCCTCTCGATGCGGGCCAGCAGCCGCACCGCCTGGTGTGTGCCCCAGGTCTCGTTGACGTCGAGCATCAGGGCGGGGGAGCGGGTGGTGGCTCGTAGCACGTCCGCCACCGCGTTGAGCCGCGTGATGTCGCGGTCGGTGTCGAGTCCGCCCTTGATCTTGGCTCCGGTGAAGCCGCGTTCGGCCCAGCCGGTGTACAGCGCGACGAGTTGCTCGTCGTCCAGGGCGATGTCCAGGCCGGAGGCGTAACCGGGAACGAAGCGGTCGGCGGCGCCGAGTGTGCGCCACAGTGGTTCGCCCGCCATCTTGGCCTTGAGGTCCCACAGCGCCATGTCGAAGGCGCCGATGGTGCCGAACACGGTGCCACCGTGGCCGGTCTTGAACGTGTGGGCCAGCATCCGGTCGTAGAGGGCGGTGACGGCCCGGGGGTCCTGACCCTCGATGGCGGGGAAGATCCGATGGGCCTCGGTGTGGGCCCCCAGGCCCACGCCGGTGAGACCGTCGTCGGTTTCGACCAGGACGACCGGGACTTCGGTGACCCCGCTTGCGACGAAGCCGTTCGCGTCCCCGACGGGGCGGCCCCAGTTGTGCACGGTCCGCAGGGACCGGTATCCGGTGATCTTCATCTGCTCCCCCTCTGAGTGCTCGTTAGCAGCCCCTGGATGGAGGCGCGGTAGGCCTCCGGGGTGGCTGGTGCGTCCCTGGACCGGTGACCTGTGGTCCGGGAAGGCCGGGCGCGGGCCGCGGGGGATGGTGCCGGGGCACGCGGTTCGCGCTCGACGACCGCGCCGTTTGCTGATGGTTCGGGGGCGTTTTCTCTTGGCGCGGGCCATGGCGTCGCGCCGTCGAGGGGGAGGCCCCGTGCCACCCCTTCAACAGTCGTAACGTATCATACAAGTGACGACCTGGAAGCTCTGCGGTAACGCCGAACTCGCCTGTGCTGCACGGTTCGTGGACGGCGAAACGCCATGTCGGAGCACATGCTGTGCCCGATGAGCCCGGATCCGACCCGGCAGGTCCGTCGCCCGCACCAGGGGGCGACCCTGAACGCGCGGGCCGGTCGTACACGGTCCATCCCGGCCGGCCCGCCTCCCGTCCGCCCCTGCGGCTGCGTCCGGCGATGCCCCGCCCACACCCATGGACCGGGGGCCCGGTTCCGCGTTCTGCCCCGCGCCGTGCGGACCGTCGAGCCGGAGCATTCCCGAGGCCGCCCGGCTGTCAGCCCGAGGTGCCCGGGCCTGTCGGACCGGCGAGGTAGCCGTCCACCTCGCCCGCGGCGTGGGCGGCGAACATCGCTCCGGCGATCTCGGGATCCCCGGAGCGCAGGACCTCCAGGAGCTCCGCGTGGTGCTCGGCCAGCGCGCCCCAGCCACCGTCGTAGCGGGGGTCGCCCAGTACGTGGAGATCCCAGAGGCTGGACTCGATCACGCGCCACAACCGGATCAGCGCGTCGTTGCCGGCGGCCGCGCACACATGCCGGTGAAACGACATGTCGGCGCCGCGGAAGGCTGCGATGTCGCCCTTGTCCACGGCGAGGCGCAGCCGTGCCACATCGTCCAGCAGCAGCCGTGTGTGCTCGGCGTCCAGGCGGCCGGCCGTGCGACGGGCCACGTACTCCTCGAACATGACCCGAATGTCCCTCACGTCCTGGGCCTGTTGCTCGGGGATCCGGGCCACGCGCGTGCCGCGGTGCGGCTGGGAGGTCACCAGGCCCTCGTGCGCCAGACGCTTGATCGCCTCGCGCGGCGGTGCCTGACTTGTGCCCACCCGGCGGGCGATATCCGCCTCCACGAGGCGCTGACCTGGCGCGAGTTCACCGCTGACGATCCAGCCACGCAGCAGCGCGTACACGTGGTCCGAGGGCGGCCGGTGCGGGAGTCGTGCCGAGGGCGGGGCCGCTCCCGCCGCGCTTCGGCCGCCCCCTCGCCGGCGCCCGCCCTTCGGCGGTTGCACCCCCTCGGGCAGCTCGGCGGCCTGCTCGCGCCGGATGCGTGCCACGGTGGACTGCGACAGGCCCAGGGCGTCCGACAGGGTGCGGGTGGACGGCACCGGAGTGCCGTCGCCGGCCTGCGCGAGCACCTCCGCGATACGCGCCTCCGCCTCCCGTCTGGTGACGCTGCGCGGTCGGCCCGAGCGGGGAGCGTCCCTCAGTCCGGCCACGCCCCGGCGCACGTAGCGGTCCCGCCACTTGGCCACCGTGGCGGGACTGACCTGGAACCGCTGAGCCACCTCGGTGTTGGTCAGCCCTTCGGCCAGGGCCAGGACGATGCTGCTGCGCAGACGCACGGCCCCGGGCAGCTGACGCGAGAAGTCGGACAGAGCCGCCCGGTCCTCCTCGCTGAGCTGGGGAAACGCCTGCGGATCGGAAAATGTCATGGCTTTGCCACTCCACGGTTGGGTGAATTTATGACTCGGAGGGCCACGGGAATGACGTCCCGCACACATCAACTTATTGTTCGCTCCGGCGTATTGACGGCGACCGGGCGCGAACATCTTACTTATCGTGCTCAGCCAGTGACCCACCAGATCGTGCTCCGCGAAGCCCCCCGAGGAGGAAACGCTGCGTGAACGAAGGACCGGAGGGACGTGGTCCGGAAGAACCGGCGCCGTGTCTCCCGTCCGCACCTGAACACCGTCCCCGGCCCGGCCCGGGACACCAGGAACCCCCCGGGGACAACCGCCCCCGATCATGACGGCCCGCGCGACGGCACCCCCGTGCCCGCGCTTACCCGGGCCGAATCCTTCCTGCGCCCTTCCGCGCACGTACGGCCCGGGCGGAGCGTTCCTGCTCCCCGGTGACCGGCGGGCGATGACAGACCGAACGTGAAGCCGCGATGACGTGCTCGGACGTCGTCATCGCGTGCAGGAACACGCCCCGGTGCGGCACGACCCGTGCCCCGCCCGGCGGCCGCACGTCCACGGCCGAACGACGAAGCCACACAACGCACGTGGCAAGGAGACCTCATGCCCCGCACCACCCTCGTACGAAACAGGTCAAGACTTCCCCTGCTGCTGGCGGTCGGCGCCCTGCTGGTCAGCGGAGCGACACTGAACGTCCCCGACGCGCAGGCGCAGGCAACCGGCTGCAAGGCCACCGATCTCTTCGTCGCGCCCGACGGGAGCGACCGGGCCAAGGGCACCGAGGCCAGCCCCTTCAAGACCATCGAAGGCGCCCGCGACCACATCCGTGACAAGGGCCTCAACCGCCCCGGGCGCATGCGTTGCGACATCAACGTCAATCTGCGCGCGGGCGACTACCCGGTCTCCACCACGATCGACTTCGACGACCGGGACTCGGGTGCCGACGGGCACCGGGTCGTCTACCGCTCCTACGACGGCGCGGGCAAGGCCCGTGTGATGGGCGCGGCCCCGGTCACCGGCTGGGAGGAGTACAAGGACGGCATCTACCGTGCGGACGTCGGCACGGACAAGCCCTTCTACACCCTCTTCGAGGACGGCAAGCGCGCCACCACGGCCCGCTACCCCAACCGCAAGTCCGACGACGAGTGGGCCCCCTACATGACCTCCGTGCTCGCCGAGCCGGAGAAGGAGGCCGTCCGCCAGTGGCTGTACTCCAGCCCCGGCGACTGGGACGCGAGCTGGAATCTCGACCAGGCCTCGGCCGTCGTCTGGTCGGGCGGCAGCTGGAGCTGGTTCACCGACACCGTCCCGATCCGGGACTGGAACGCGGCGAAGAACCAGATGACCCTGAAGTACTGGACCCGCTACGCCCTGATGAACTCCCGCGGGGGCTCCCGGTACTTCCTGCAGAACTCGCTGGACTTCCTGGACCAGGCGGGCGAGTACTACATGGACTTCAAGAAGGGCCAGGTGTACTACAAGCCGCGTGGTGACATCAACGACGTCACCGTTCTGCGGCCCACCGTGAAGACCCTGTTCAACCTGGCCGGACCCAGCCCGGACCGGCGCGTGCAGAACCTCTCCCTCGACGGGCTCTCGCTCCAGTACACCGACTTCGTCGACTGGTACCGCTACGGCTGGATCAGCGACGGCGACTCCGGCGAACCGCACAAGTACCCGGAGTACGACCGGCAGATCGAGCTTCCCCGCAACCGCTTCGGCGCCGTCACCGTGACCAACAGCAAGGACATCACCCTGTCCCGGCTGCACATATCCGACACCGGTTACCACGCGGTGTACGCGCTCTTCGCCAACGACGGACTGACGGTCAGGGACAGCCTGCTGGAGAACATCGGCGGCGACGGCATCAAGGTGGAGGGCCCGTACCCGGGCGAGGGCAACACCTCCAACGGACACCTGCTGACCAACAACTACATCACCCACTACGGCGAACTGGTGCCCGGCGACGCCTCCGGCATCGAGCTCCAGAACACCGGTCACAACACCATCAGCCACAGCCACATCAAGCACAGTGCGCGCTACGGCGTGAGCCTCGAAGTGCGGCCCGAGGTCGCTCCCGCGGACAACTACGCCCGCGACAACACCTTCGAGTACCTGCGCATCGACCAGGCCGGCCTGGACAGCGGTGACATGGGCGCCTTCTACACCTACGGAGTCAGCAACGTCGAACCGCACACGATCGACAACCACGTCCGCCAGATGGTCATCGGCGATGTGATTCCGGACGGTTCCATGCCGGACAGCGGAACCCGCGGTGTCCACATGGACGCCGGCGGCTGCGGGTTCAGCTTCGAGAACATCGAGGTCGGCAAGACCACCGACCAGAGCTACCAGAGCTACCGGTGCAATGACGTGAAGAACGCCAACTGGGAAGACGGCTACGACGCCTCGAAGATGGAGTACGACAAGATCGGTGTCTCCGCCGACTTCCCGTACCCGCTGCCCGAGGGCGACACCCAGTGACCGGTCACTGACCGGACACCCCGAGAGGTACGGGCCCGTCCGCGGGACCGGCGACGGTCCCCACCCGGACGGGCCCGTACCTCCGCACCCCGGGGGCGGGACGCGGCCGCGCCCCCCGCCCCGCGACCGGCACGTCACCTGCCCGCACCGCACCACACATCTGGAGGACCCCATGTCCGAGTTGTCCCGGCGGAACGTCCTGGCCGTTGCCGGAGCATCCGCGGCGTCGATGGCCCTGAGCGCCGGAAGCGCACAGGCGGCCGGAGCGGCCGGTGCCGCCGCATCATCGGCCGGCGGCTCTGCGCACGGTCCCAACCCCATGCGCCTGTGGTACCGGTCCCCGGCGGCGGCATGGCTGGAGGCACTGCCGGTCGGCAACGGCCGGATCGGCGCCATGGTCTTCGGCGGTACCGACACCGAGCGGCTCCAGCTCAACGAGGACAGCCTGTGGGCCGGGGGCCCGCACGACTACGTCCGTCCCGGTGCCGGAACCCACCTGGACGAGATCCGCCGCCTGGTGGTGGAGGAGAAGTGGAACCAGGCGCAGCGGCTGATCGACAGCGACTTCATCGGCAGCCCCTCCGAGCAGGTCGCCTACCAGGTGCTCGGTGACCTCGAACTCGCCTTCGACGGCACGGGCGAAGTGACCGACTACGAACGCGAGCTGGACCTGGAGACCGCGGTCGTGCGCACCGGCTACACGCGCGCCGGAGTCCGCCACGTGCGGGAGGTCTTCGCCAGCAGCCCCGACCAGGTCATCGTCGTACGGATGACCGCCGACACACCGGGCGCCATCGGTTTCACCGCCCGCTTCACCACTCCCCAGCGGGCGACCGGCTCCACCGTGGACGCGCACACCGTCGCGCTCGACGGCGTCAGCGGCGACTGGTACGGCCTGCCCGGGTCCGTGCACTTCCGCGCGCTCGCCCATGCGCGGACCGAGGGTGGCCGCGTGTCCACCGCTGACGGCGCGCTGACCGTCGAGGACGCCGACAGCGTGACCCTGCTGATCTCCATGGCGACCAGTTACCGCAATTACCTGGATGCCGGAGCCGATCCCAAGGACAGGGCCCGCCGACACCTCGCCCCGGCGGCCGGACGGCCGTACCAGCACCTGCGCACCCGGCACGTGGCCGACTACCGGCAGCTGTTCTCCCGGGTCGCAATCGACCTGGGTCCCTCGGAGCGGACCGCTCTGCCCACCGATCAGCGCATCCCGCTCTTCTCGGACGGCAAGGACCCGCAGTTCGCCGCCCTGTACTTCCAGTACGGGCGCTACCTGCTGGCCTCCTGCTCCCGGACACCGGGCCAGCCCGCCAACCTGCAAGGCCTGTGGAACGACAGCCTCAACCCGGCCTGGGAGTCCAAGTACACCGTCAACATCAACTTCGAGATGAACTACTGGCCGGCCGGACCCGCCAACCTGGCGGAGTGCTGGGACCCGGCCGTGCAGATGGTCCACGAACTGGCCGAGTCCGGAACCCGTACCGCCAAGGCGATGTACGACGCACCCGGCTGGGTGCTGCACCACAACACGGACGGCTGGCGGGGGACCGCGCCCGTGGACGCCGCACAGTACGGCATGTGGCCGACCGGTGGCGCATGGCTCTGCCTGATGCTCTGGGACCACTACCGCTTCACGGGTGACAGGGGTGAATTGAGCCGCAACTACCCGGTGATGAAGGGCGCGGTCGAGTTCTTCGTCAACACGCTCGTCGTGGATGCGAAGACCGGCTGGCTCGTCACCAACCCCTCGCAGTCCCCCGAGGTCACCCATCACCAGGACGAGGGCGAGAGCGTCAGTATCTGTGCCGGTCCCACCATCGACATGCAGCTCCTGCGGGACCTGTTCGACGCCTTCCGGAAGGCCGCCCGGGAACTGGGCCGGGACGCCGGACTCGTCGAGCGGGTCAGTGAGATCCGCGACCGTCTCGCGCCCACGCGGGTCGGGTACCTCGGCCAGATCCAGGAGTGGCTGGAGGACTGGGAGGAGGCCGCGCTGGTCCGCAGCCGTCATGTGTCCCACCTGTACGGCGTCTTCCCGAGCGCGCAGATCAATCCGCGCACGACTCCCGAACTCGCCGCTGCCGCGGTGAAGAGCCTGGAACTGCGCGGAACGGCCGGTCAGGGATGGTCCCTCGCCTGGAAGATCAACATGTGGGCCAGGCTCCTGGACCCGGCACGGGCCTACAAGCACCTGGCGGACCTGCTCACCCCCGCGCGCACCGCCCCCAATCTCTTCGACCTGCACCCGCCGTTCCAGATCGACGGCAATTTCGGCGGGATCTCCGGCATTACGGAGATGCTGCTGCAGAGCCACGCCGACGAGATCGCCCTGTTGCCGGCGCTTCCCGAGTCCTGGCCCGCCGGCTCCTTCCGCGGGCTGCGGGCCAGGGGCGGATTCGAGGTCGACCTCGCATGGACGGCGGACGGGATCACGCACGCCGAGGTGCGCTCGCTGCTCGGCAACCCGGTGCGTGTCCGGACCCCGCACCCGGTGGACGTCGAGGGTGCCGGTGCCGACCGGCCCGAGGAGTGCGTGGTGTCCTTCGATACCCGCCGCGGCGGACGGTATCTGCTGACCGCCCGGTCCACGGGGCGCTGACGCGGGGGAGCGGCCCACCGGTCAGCGGCGCGACGACGGGCTGAGCCGCGGCCCGATCCTCGGTGGTCCGGAGCCGTGGCAGCAGCTTGTGCGTCCAAGTGCCGTAATCCGGCGGGTCACTTCAGCAGTTCTCTCGCCACTTCGACATCGGTGATCAGGATGTTGGCCCATTTGCCGAGCATCGCACCGCGGATCGCGGCAGCCTTGTCCATGCCTCCGGCAACCGCGATCCGGCGTTCCACCGCCCGCAGCCGGTCGGGTTCGATGCCGATGAGGCGGTCGTTGAAGCGCGCGTCGACGGCATGCCCGTCGGCGTCGAAGTACCGGGCGCACACGTCACCGACTGCCCCCAGTTCTCTGAGGTGCCGCTGGTCCTCGTGGTTGATCGCGTTGCCGGAGCGGCGCAGCAGAGGCGACGGGTCGAGGCTGCCGACCCCGAGCAGGGCCAGCGTGAGCCGGGACCACGCCTGCATGGTCTCGGCCATCGCCGGTTCCTTTGAGAGCAGGTCACGCAGCTGCGGGCTGCCGACCAGCGCGGCGGACGGAGCGAACACCGGCTGGGCTCCTGTCAGTTCGGCGAGGCGGCTCGTCAAGCGTGTGGCGTGCAACTGTACTTCCGGGCTGCCGGAGCCGCCGAGGAGCTGGACGACCTCGTGGGCGACGGACGACGTCTTGGCCCGCATGATCTTCACGGACTCCAGGAGCGTCGCGCTCCAGGAGGAGACCCCGATGGTGTCGCCCCCCTTGAGCGTGGCGTCGAGGTAGGTGGCGGTCGCGGCGGCGAGGGCCGGGATCACGTCGGTGCCCGGGCCCTCCACCTCGACCACGACGGCGTCCCGGAGCGCGAAGCGCTCGACCAGGGCCTCCTCTAGCTCGGCGTGGACGCCGTCGGGGGAGACGACCACCGTGCGCACCACACCGCGCTCGACCGCTTCCTTGAGGAGCCGGGAGACACGGGGCTGCGACATGCTCAGCTGCGCCGCGATCTCGGGCTGCCGCACACCACGCTCGTGGTACATACGGGCCACCTTGACCAGCAGCCGCACATGGCCGGGTCCGGGATCCGACGATCCTGCCGCCATCGTGCCTCTCTTCTCCAGGTCCGAACGTGTCCAACGCGGTCAATGTATCGCCGGGTGAATGCTCGGGTGAGCAGACGGTCGCCGCGTGATTCGCCGGATCTCACGCAGGCTCGCTGCTCGCCTTCGTGCCGCGCTACGGGGTGGGGCCGGGCCTGCCGGATCCACGCCGGTCATGACGTCTGTGTGCCCTTCGGATACTTGAGTCCTCACCCACTGGGCGGGCGGATCGAACCGAGATCGCGGGCAGCGCCGAGTCGGCGTCGCCACCGGGCCCAGGCAGCGTCACGCCGCGCACGCTCCCATGCGGGCCGGCTGATCCGCAGGCGGCTGTCGGCCCGTTCCGACAACTCGTCGAGCGTCCACAGACCCAGGCCGAGCCCGGCGAGATGGGCCGCTCCCGCGGCGGACATCTCATGGTGCGCGGTGCGGGCCACGGTCACGCCCGAGATATCGGCCTGGAGCTGCATGAGGGCGTCGCTGCGACTGAGTCCGCCGTCGGCCACCACGTACCGTGCCGCAGGGAGGGCAGCGAGCACATCCCCGACCTGGAAGGCGACCGACTCCAGTGCCGCGCACGCCAGTTGACTACGACCGGTACCGAGATCGAACCCGGCCAGCACGGGCACCGCCCGCGCGTCCCACCAGGGAGCGCCGATCCCGCCGAAGGCCGGGACCAGCGTCACGTCACCCGCGTCGGCGCCGGCCGCGAGCCGGATCAGTTCGTCGGGGGAGGCGCCGAGGAGATCTGCGAGCCAGGTAACGGTGCGCCCGGTGGAGCGGATGTTGGCCTCGTGGGCGTAGGCCGGGCGGCCGGTGGACCAGGCGATGGTGGTACACAGGTTCTCGGCCGCCCGGGGTTCGTCCGTGACGGTCATGACGGAGGAGCCGGTGCCGTACGTGGCCTTCACGATGCCAGGACGCCATCCACCGTGTGCGAACAGCGCGGCGTGCGAGTCACCCATCACCGCGAGCACGGGGGTGCCGTCCGGCAGCGGATCCAGCCGCCGTACCGTTCCGAACGGCCCGGTGGAAGGCACGACCCGGGCCAGCGCCTGTCGAGGGATGTCGAACAGGCCGAGCAGTTCGTCGTCCCACTCGCCGGTGGCGAGGCTGAGCAGTTGGGTCCTGGAGGCGTTGCCGATCTCGGTGACCGGCTCTCCCGTGAGCGCCTGCAGAAGGAACGCGTCCACTGTGCCCAGTCGCAGCCCACGGGTGCGGCCGGGGTCGTACTCGTCGAGCAGCGCAGCCATCTTCAGGGCCGAGAACATGGGGTCGAGGGGAAGCCCGGTACGCCGCCGGATGTCGTCGCCGTGACCCTCGCGGCCGAGGCGGGCCGCCAGCTCGCCACCCCGCTGGTCCTGCCAGCTGACCAGCGGGGCCACGGGCTCTCCCCTCGCCGCGTCCCACAGGACGACCGACTCGCGCTGCGTGCTGAGAGCGAGACCGGCCACGCTGCGCGGATCGGCGTCCCGCAGGCAGTCGGCGACGGCCGCCCGCACACTCTCCAGGAGCGCCCAGGCGTCCTGCTCCACGCGGCCGGGGCCGGGGTGCGATTGTGCGAGCGGGATCACGGCCCGGGCGACGACGGTTCCGACCGCGTCGAGGAGCAGGGCTTTGGTGGAACTGGTGCCCTGGTCGACAGCGAGTAGATGCGGTCTCATCGAGCCCGTCCCAGGGCCGATCGTGCGGCGCCGGCGATCCCCTCGGCGTTCAGGCCGAAGTGGTCGAGCAGGAAGGACGCGCTGCCCGTCGGCGCGAAGCTCGGAACACCCAACATCCTTACGGGTACGTGATGTTGCTCGGCCGCCACCTTCGTGACCGCGGCGCCGAGCCCGCCGGAGAGCAGTCCTTCCTCCGCGGTGACGATGGCCCCGGTCTCCCGCGCGGCGGCGACCACGGCGGCCTCGTCGAGCGGTTCGACGGACGCCATGTTGAGAACGCGGGCCGACACGCCCTCCGTGCCGAGGATGTGGGCGGCCTCCAGCGCACGCGAGACCATGGTGCCGACGGCGATCAGAGTGACGTCCCGGCCTTCGGTGAGCCGCGTGGCCCGACCGGTCTCGAACCCCGTGCCCTCCGGCATGACGGCGGGCACCTTGAACCGCGGGATGCGGATGTACGCGGGCCTGCCCGACGTGGCGGCGTAGCGCACCGCGCCACGGGTCTCGGACGGATCGGCCGGAACGATGATCTCCAGGCCGGAGACCGCGCGCATCCACGACAGATCCTCGATCGAGTGATGAGTGGGGCCCAGTTCGCCGTACGCCATGCCCGGGCTCTGGCCGCACAGGACGACATGCCGTTGCGTGTAGGCGATGTCCGCCTTGATCTGCTCCAGCGCGCGACCGGTAAGAAACGGCGCGGCGGCGGACACGAACGGGACGAATCCCGCATTGGCGAGCCCCGCGGCGACACCGACCATGTCCTGCTCGGCGATGCCGACATTGATCAGCCGGGTGGGGAACTCCGCCCGGAACCGCACGAGGTTGCTGGAGCCGACCGAGTCGTTGCACACCGCCACGATCCGCTCGTCGGCACGCGCCAGGGCGGCCAACTCTGCGGCGAAGTCCACCCGGCAGTCGTACAGCACCGTCTCCCGCGCAAGGCTGTTCATCGTCCCAACTCCGAAAGTCCGAGGCGTACTTGTTCGTCGGTGGGTACTTTGTGATGCCACTCGACCCGGTCCTCCATGAACGAGACGCCCTTGCCCTTCACCGTCTGCGCGATGACCGCGACGGGGCGTCCGGCGGTCGACGGCGCGTACGCCTCCTTGATCGCCCGGTGGTCGTGACCGTCGATGACGCGGACCTCCCACCCGAAGCTCTCCCACTTCCTGCCGAGGGGTTCCAGGGACGAGGTGTCCTCCGTGCGGGCCCCCTGCTGAAGCCTGTTCCGGTCCACCACGGCAGTGAGGTTCGCGAGACCGTAGTGGGCGGCCGTCATGGCCGCCTCCCAGTTGCTGCCTTCCTGCATCTCGCCGTCGCCGAGGACGACGACGGTTCGCCAGCTCTCCCCCCGCAGGAGCGAACCGAGTGCGATGCCGGTGGCGACGGGGAATCCGTGACCGAGCGGACCGGTGTTGGTCTCCACGCCGGGCACCTTGAGCCGGGCGGGGTGGCCGTTCAGCGGCGACAGCGGTGCCATGAACTCGCGCAGCCGGGCCCGCGGGAAGAACCCGCAGGAGGCGAGCGTCGAGTACAGAGCCGCGGCGCAGTGTCCCTTGCTGAGCACGAAGCGGTCGCGCTGCGGGTGGTCCGGCTCGTCCGGGTGCATGCGCAGGATTCCCCACAGCGCGGTGACCAGCAGATCGGTGACGGAGAGGTCGCCGCCGACATGCCCCATCCCCGCCGCCTGGATCGTGGTCAGGACATCGCATCGTACGGAGGCGGAGAGCTTGGCGAGTTCGGCGGCTGCCTCGGTGGGCGAGGCGGCGCGCAGGCGCGCGCCGATCCTGTGGTATGCCCGGGCCGCGGGTGCGTCAACGGCGAGCGGGGCGGTGGCCTCCGCGGTGGCGGTCACGCGGACTCGCTCTCCGACTCGGCGAGGGCACGGAACAGTGCCCGCTTCGCGATGCGCTGGGCGCCGAGCGCGTCCTGCGAGGCCTGAGCGGCGGCCAACGCATCGCGGTCGAGGTAGCCGAGGGCGCGGTGGAAGGCGCGCATCGTGCGGATGCCGGCGCGCGCGGCCTCGACGGGGTCCTCGCGGAAGGGGAACTGATCCAGCTGCCACACCCCGTCCCACCCGGCGTCGTGCAGGGCGAAGAAGAACTCGAACGTCTCGAGAAGGTGGACGGATCCGACGACCATGTCGTCGTCCCAGCCGCGGAAGTTGTCGTTGACGTCGATGGCGAAGAGCTTCGAGCGGGCGATCGCCATCCGGGCGGCCTCCGCGGGGGTCTCGCCCCCGTACAGCGAGTGCCCGAAGTCGAGCAGCACCCCCACGTTGTCCACTCCGATGTCCTCGACGGCGAGAAGGGTTCGCGCGACGGAGGAGAAGACCATCCGGTTGCGGGGCTCACGCGGCTTGTACTCGATGGCGAAGTTCAAGTCGGGGAAGGACTGGGCGAGTTCGCGCAGCGCGCTCACCGACTTGGCCCACAGGTCCGTGTAGTCGGCCTGGAAGGGGTAGTCGTACCCGTCCTGCCCCGGCCAGATCTTCACGTACTCGACACCGAGCTCGCGCCCCACTTCGGCGGAGGCGGCGACCAAGTCGATGGCCTGGCGGCGCACGGCCGGGTCGGGGTTGGTGAAGCCACCCCTGGCGAACTTGCCGGTGTAGAACTCAGGGGTCACGGCGATGGCCCGCAGCTTCTGTTCGGCCAACGCGTCGCGTACCTCGGCGGTGCTGATGCCCCCCGGCGGGAAGGGCCAGTTGAGGTCCAGCACGGACAGGTCGCCGACGGCACCGGCCAGCTTGATGGCGTCCAGGACCGTGCGGGGTTCGCCGTATCCGTCGGTGGCGTAGCGGTCGACGTACGTGGCGAAGTGCCAGACGCCGGCGCCGTAGACCGGTTCACCCGGACTCGGCGAGTGAATATCTATGCGTTGCTGAGTGGACATGCAAATCAACGTACGAATGCGCTTCGAGTGCGTCAACCCCCCGTGCAACGAAGGCTATTGGTCACGCGTGCGGCAGGGCCGGGGGAGGCATCCTGGGGTTACGGCGCGCCTTCCTGGAGGCGGCCGTTGACCATGACGTGCCGCACGGTCAGGTCGTTCACGGACTGGAGCAGGATGTCCTGTGCGGCGTCGTCGAAGGTCAGGCGGTCCAGGGTGACGTCGCTGACCGGCGCCTCGGGCCGGGCCCGTACGCGCACCGGGTACTCGCAGGGCCGCGCATTGACCAGCGCGCCGCCGACAGCCGGGTCACCTCGGCGGGCGTGGCACCGCCGACGTCACCGGCGTACTGGAACGTGACCTCGAACGGCACGTACGTCCAGGCCGGCGCATCCACGTCGACGACACGGATGTTTCTGACGTAACCGTCCCTTGCCGGGGTGGACTTGACGACCAGGACCGAGGCGACGGACGCCTCGCCCAGGGCGGGGTCGAAGGGCAGGCGGAGCCGCTGGGCGAGCACATCCGACACGCCGCCGCTCATCTCGCTGCCGACCGCCACAGCGGCTCCGCCGCTGAGGTACACGCAGTCCCGGATCCGGATGCGCCGTGACGGCACGCCCACCCGTCGGCCGTCCTGGTCGCGGCCGGACTCGATGGCGATGCAGTCGTCGTGTGTGGCGAAGGTGACGCGCTCGATCGTGACGTTCTCGCACGGATCGGGGTCGCAGCCGTCGCTGTTGGGTCCCTCGCACTCGATCCGGACGTCGCGCACGGTGATGTCACGGCTCAGCACCGGATGGATGTTCCAGAAAGCGGAGTTGCGGAGCGTGACGCCCTCCATCAGGAAGTCCGTGCATGCGTACGGCTGGATGAAGCTGGGGCGCAAGTAGTGACCCTCGCCGAGCACGCGCTCCGCGACCGGCACGTTCTGTGCGCCCCACTGCTCCAAAGTCGCCCAGTCGGCCCTTTCATTGGGCATTCCGGGCTTCCAGCTGTACTGCCCGGAGCCCTTCCACGGTGTCCCCGACGTACAGCGGCATCCAGACCCGCATCGCGCCGTCACCGCGGTTGTCCCACAGGTGGTACGGCACCGCGGTGGCGGTGACGGGCCGTGCGGTGTCCACTGCGGCAGGGCCGCCCAGCGTGCGGTAGGGGAGCCCCGCCTCATGGGCTCCTGACACGGCGACGGCGGGGGCCCGCAGGGTGACGGCGGGGCCGAGACCGTCCAGGTCGCCGTGCGCGACCTCCTTGAAGACCGTGTCGGGGAAGATCGCCAGGTCGTCCACCTCGACGCCGTCCTGCTGGTCCGCCTGCTCGAAGCAGTAGACCAGCGGGCCGCGTTCGACGGCGGCACAGCCGCGCACCGCGTCGACGCGCGGGTGCGGAAGCGTCAGCCGGGGAGCCATGTCGAGATTCAGCACCACGGTGTCCCCGGCCCGCCACTCGCGCTCCACCACCGCGTACCCGTCCTGGTCGGCGGTGACCGCGACGTCCTTGTGGTCCGGGGTGTCCAGCCGGGTCCGGGCGGACCACGGCGGGACGCGCAGCGCCAGCGCCCACCGTCCTTCGGGTGCCTCGGCGACGGTGATCGCGACACGGCCCTGCCAGGGGTAGTCCGTCTCAACCCGCAGCCCGATCCGGCCGCCGGCGAAGGGGGCGGTCAGGGAGAGCGGCGCGTACTGGTGCAGATGCAGGGTCGGCACACCGGCGTGCTCGGAGACCGTCGCGGCGTAGTGCTCCAGGGAGGCGACCAGCCGGGTGACCGCCGGCGGACAGCAGGCGGAGAAGAACCACTCGTCGCGGCAGCGTGGATCGCCGACCGCCTCGGCGTGGTCCGCCCGGCGCTGGAGCGGGTTGCCCTTGTAATAGGTCCGGCCGTCGGCCGAGCGCGCGGCGGCGAAGGCGTTGTAGAGGGTGCGCTCGATCAGGTCGGCGTAGCGTGCCCGGCCGGTGGCCAGCAGCAGCCGCCAGCTCCACTGGATGCTCGCGGCCGACGCGCAGGTCTCGTTGTACGAGAGGTCCGGCGGGAGTTCATACCGTTCGCCGAACACCTCGCCGACCTGGCGCGAGCCGAGACCGCCGGTCAGGGACGTCCGGGCGGCGACCATGTCCAGCCAGCGGCGCTCCGAGGCGTCGAGCAGGGAGGCGTCGCCCGTCTCCGAGGCGAGGTCGACGACCCCCGCCTCCAGATAAAGTCCCCGCACCGCGTGACCGGTGACCGCCGGGGCCTCGCGCACCGGCAGATGGTCCTGACGGTGCCTCGTTCCGTGCTTGTGCGCGCCGACCAGCCCGCGCCCGCGCCGCTCCACGAAGACGGAGGCCAGCGCGAGATGGCGTTCCTCACCCGTCGTCCGGTACAGCTCGACGAGCGCGGTCTCGATCTCGGGATGGCCGTCCAGTCCAGGCCCCTCGTCCGCCAGGAACACATCGGCGAGGTGGTCCGCGAACCGGCGCGCGACGTCGAGCAGCGCGGTGTCGCCGGTGGTGCGGTGGGCGGCCACCGCGGCCTGTATCAGATGGCCGGCGCAGTACATCTCGTGGCTGTCGACCAGCCGGGTGTAGCGCTGACCCGGCTGCTTCACGTCGTAGGCGGAGTCGAGATAGCCGTCGTCCCGCTGGGCGCGGGCCAGCAGCCGGGTCGTGTCCGCGAGGAACTCGGCCAGATCGGGGTCGTCGGCGGACCCGAGTTCCCAGGCCGCCGTTTCGAGGACCTTGTACACGTCCGAGTCCATGTAGACGGGACCGCGGTGCTCACCGGCAGCCTCCCCCGCGGCGATCCGGAGATTGTCCAGATTGCCGGCGCGCTCCAGCCACTCCCGGGCGAGTGGCAGGCTGACGGTGCGGTTGACGTCGCGCCACCGGCGCCACGGTCCGCCGGTCAGCTCCGGTCGCTCCAGTCGGAGCGGACGGTGTGCGGTGCGCGCGTTGCTGGTGGGTACCGCAGGTCCCGACATGGTCTCCCCTAGATGGTGGGACGGGCTAGGAAGGCGATGGTCTGGTCACGCACCCGCAGGATGTGCGCCTCCAACAGGTCCCGGGCCGCCGACCGGTCGCCACGTTCCAGCGCGTCGACCACGGCGCGGTGTTCCGAGACGGCGGTGTTCAGCCTGGACGCGGTGATGGGGGCCTCCATGCCGGTGCGGGTCACATGGATGCTGAGATGCAGGTCGTCGTGGAGCTCCAACAACCGGGGGAGTCCCCCCAGTTCCACCATGGCGCGGTGGAACCGGCCGTCGTTCTCCCGGAAGTCGATGTAGCGCGTGTGGTCCTCCACCGACTCCCGGGCCAGTACGTCGGCCTCGTCCACGAGTTCGCGCAGCCGGGCCGGCGGCTGCCGGTCGGTGCGCTCCCCGAAGAGGCGCAGGGCGTGCGATTCGAGCATCAGCCGCAGCTCGAACAGTTCGTAGATGCTGGACAGCGAGGGAATGGCGACGGTGAAACCGGCGACGGGGTCGTAGGCGAGCAGGCCGCGCTCGTAGAGACGGCCGACCGCGCTGCGCACCGGGGTACGGCTCATCCCCAGCCGCCGGGCGAACTCCCGCACAGGGACCGGCTGGCCGGGAGCGGGGTGCTCCTTCGTCAGCCAGTCCACCAGTGCCTTGCGCGCCCGGTTCTCCAGGCTCTCCTCTGCCGTGACGGCGATCGACGACGTGGCCGGTTCGCGCGGGGTCGAATCCGCCTTCGGTGGGGTCATGCCGTCCTCCTGGCACTCCGTGACTGTGGTCCGGGCCACCGTACCGTTCGCCCTGCACGCCCGTGACGAATGGTATGCCACTGGTAAGCCAACTGTCCGCCCGTTGGGCGAGATCGTGCCCGCGAGTACCTTGAGGGCCGCCGTCGGCGCACCCCGGGGCGGTCTCCCGCGGCGGCCGGGCACAGAGGAGTGCTGCTCTCCGGGATGCGATCCGGCCAGACGGTCGAGGGTGACCCCGCACCGCCGCGACCAGCGGTTCCGAGGGCGGGCTTCCGTCCGGACAGGTGCCGGACCATGGTGAAGAGGCCCGGTCGGTCCGGCTGGTCCGCCTTGTCCGCGTCGGTCCCCAGTCGTCGTGCGGGCCGTCGTTCCGGCGCTGTACAAGGGGTGTTCACCCTGCGGGTCATGTGCTTCCATCGCTGGCATGCCATAGGTATGCCGGTATGAGGAGCCGCTCCCATGCGAACGAAATTACGTCAGCTCGTTGTCCTCGTACGACCGGTGCTGCGCGCCGGTTCCGTCCTCGCCGTCCTGCTCGCCCCGACGGCCGTGCCCCTGCCCGCGGTGGCCGGGGTCCTGCCCGACACCCCCGGAGCGCCGGCCGCGGTCGCCCCCAGCGGCACCGCACGCGCCGTCTGCGCCGACACACCCCTGCGCCTCACCTTCGAATCGGACGTCCGGGTCGGTTCCAGGGGCCGCCTGACCGTGCACCGCCCCGACGGCAGCGCCGTCGACACCATCGACCTCGCCGACCCGGCGTCGTACCAGCGCCTCATCGGCGGGGCACGCTCCGACTACGGCGAACCGCATCGCTGGACCTACGAGCCGGTCGTCGTCGAGGGCCGCACCGCCACCGTCCTGCTGCACCGCTCCCTGGATCCGGGGAAGCAGTACTACGTCACCGTGGACCAGGGCTTCTTCGAAGGGCACGCGGGCATCACCTCGCCCCGTACCTGGCGGTTCCGCACCGCCGCCGCGCCCCGCCCCGGAACCGCGGAACTGCGCGTGGACGCACACGGCGGCGGCGACTTCTGCACCGTGCAGGGCGCCGTCGACTTCGTCCCGGAGGGGAACGAACAGGAGATCACGATCGATGTGGCCCCCGGCACCTACCGGGAGATCGTCTACATCGGCCAGAGCCGGCCGCACCTGCGGGTGAACGGCTCCGGAGCAGGCCGCACCGTCGTCGCCTACCCCAACAACAGCGTGCTCAACGGCGACTCCGCCATGGCCGACGTGCCCCCGGAGCAGAGCTACTGCCCGCGACGGGTACTGCCGCAACCGGACCGGTTCAACTGCTGGCGTGCCGCGTTCGGCGTGGATGCCGACGACTTCCGGCTGCGGAGCATCACCGTACACAACCTCACCCCCGACGGCGGCTCGCAGTCCGAGGCGTTCCGGGGCAACGGCGACCGCATCGTCCTGGACCGGGTGCGCATCCTCAGCCACCAGGACACCCTGCGCCTCCAGGGACGCGCGTACGTGGCCGACTCGTACATCGAGGGAGACGTCGACTTCTTCTGGGGGACCGGCGGCGTGTTCGTCCGCAACTCCGAGCTCAAGGCGCTCGACCTCGGATACATCAGCCAGATCCGCAACGCTCCCGACGGGCCGGGCGTGGTCTTCTCCGGCACCCGGCTCACCCGCGCGCCGGGCGTGGCCGACGGCAGCGTCCTGCTCAGTCGCATCGACAGCCGCTTCCCCGCCAGCCAGGCCGTCTTCATCGACACCGCCATGGACGCCCATGTGGCGCCCGTCGGCTGGGGCCTGACCGGATTCGACTGCTCGACCGGTCAGCAACTGCGCTTCTGGGAGTACGGCAGCACGGACCTGCGCGGGGCTCCGACGGACACCTCGCAGCGACTGCCCTGCTCACGGCAACTGACCGAGGCCGAGGCGCTCACCTGGCGCGACCCGGCAACCCTGCTGGACGGCTGGGATCCGTCCGCCACGACCGGCCGCGGCCGGGGAAACTGAGGTGCCCGCCATGCCGAACGTCAGCCGCAGATCCCTCCTGGGAACGGTGGGCGCCGCCGCGACCACTGCCGCCCTCGGAACCGGTACCGCGCGGGCGCAGAGCGCCGCGCCCGCAGCCCGCCCTGCACGTCCCCGCCCGGTGGCGCCCGTCAATCAAGAGGTGGCCGCCGCCCACAGCATCGACTACAAGGCCCTGCCCCAGCAGGTCGTCGGGGTCGACGTCGAGCAGTTGATGACCGTGCACACCGAGGAGGACGTGGAACGGCTCCGCGCACAACTCGTCGCCGAGGTCTGGAAGTCCGCCGACGGCCGGCTGCCCGACACGCTGCCCGAGGTCGAACAGGGCGTCGTCGTACCCGAACTGCCCGCCTTCACCGGGCTCCGGCGCGTCGACCGGCTCACCGTCACCCTGCCGTACGACCTGAAATCCGTCGTTTACCTGCTGCTGCCGCGCCGCCCCGCCGCCCATGGGCGCTTCGCCATTTACCACAACGGACACGGCGAGACGCCCGAGACCATGCAGCGCACCGCACAAGCCCTGGTGGACGCCGGATACGGCGTACTGCTGTGTGCCATGCCGCTCTACCACTGGAACCCCAAGCAATTGCGCAGCCCCACGGACCCGGACACCTTCGTGACCCCGGAGAACCACAACGACTTCGGCACGTGGGAGACCGCGGATTTCTCCACCCTCCGGTTCTTCCTGGAACCCCTCACGGTCGCCGTCAACCACGTCACCCGGACCTACCGGCCTCCCTCCCTCCAGATGATCGGCCTGTCCGGCGGCGGCTGGACCACCACGGTCTACCCGGCGCTCGACCCGCGCATCACCCGCAGCTACCCGACGGCCGGGTCGCTGCCGTTCTTCCTGCGCTCCGCACCGCCCAAGCCGAGCCCGACCACGGGCGACTGGGAGCAGCGGCTCGACCGGCACCCGGTCTTCTACGGGATCAGCGACTTCCCCGACATCTACGCGCTGGCATCCGTCGGGCGGCACCGCCGACAGACGCAGGTCCTCAACCGGTTCGACGCCTGCTGCTTCAACGGCGTCGGCCACCGCAGCTACGAACCGGTGGTGCGGCAACGGATCGAGGTGATCGGCAACGGCCACTGGGAGCTCCTGGAGGACGCCACACACGGCGAGCACACCATCAGCCCGCACGCGCTCGACGTCATCCTCTGGGACCTCGACGTCAACTGCTCCGACGAGCCCTGAGCCGCGCCCGCCCCCAGGGCGCGCCGGAGCCGCACGCCTGGCGCGCCGGACCACCTTCCACTCACCGAGGAGAGCAACGTCATGACCCCACTGAACCGAACCGCCGCCACGGGCAAGGACAAGGGCGCAGCGATGGCCCGCCGTGCCTTCGTCGTCGGAGCCGGCGCGCTCCTGGGCACCGCGGCGCTTCGAGTGCCGACGGCGCAGGCGTCGGAGAAGCTCGCTGCGGCGGCCGAGGCAGCAGGCGATGTCCTCGCCTTCCCCGGGGCCGAGGGCGGCGGCCGGTACGCCACCGGCGGCCGCGGCGGCTCGGTCTACGAGGTCACCACCCTCGCCGACTCCGGGCCCGGCTCGCTGCGCGACGCCGTGTCCGGCAGTGACCGCACCGTCGTCTTCCGTGTATCCGGCAACATCGAGCTCAAGGGCGGACTCGACATCACCGGGTCCAACCTCACCATCGCGGGCCAGACGGCCCCGGGCGACGGCATCTGCGTGGTCGGCAACGAGACCAAGGCCAACGGGGTCGAGAACGTCATCATCCGGCACCTGCGCTTCCGCGGTACGGACATGCTCGGCACCGCGATCGACAGCTTCGGGGTGGAGGGCTGCCGCAACGTCATGATCGACCACTGCTCCTTCAGCTGGGCGGTGGACGAGTGCTGCTCCGTCTACGGCAACGAGAACCTCACACTCCAGTGGTGCATCATCGCGGAGGGGCTGTCGGTCTCCGTCCACCCGAAGGGCCGGCACGGCTACGGCGGGCTGTGGGGCGGCGACAACGTCACCTACCACCACAACCTGCTGATCCACCAGGGCGGCCGCAACCCGCGCTTCAGCTTCGTCGAGGACGTCCCCATGCGCACCGACCACCGCAACAACGTCATCTACAACCACGGCTACACCTCCTGTTACGGCGGCGAGTGGGCCGACGGGGTCAACATCGTCGGCAACTACTACAAGCCGGGCCCCAACACCCTGGCCGAGATCGCGCCGGTCATCGTCTCGCCCGACCGCGGCGGGAGCTGGCACGTCGAAGGCAATGTCGTGGAGGGGCACGCGGAGGTCACCGGCGACAACGGCCGGGGCGTCAAGTTCCCGCTCGGCGGCGTCACGTTGCGCGAGGAGCCGTTCGAGGTCCTGGACCCGATCCCGTCGCAGACCGCCAAGGAGGCGTACAAGGCGGTGCTCGACGGCGTCGGCGCCCTGCTGCCGCGCCGCGACGCGACCGACGCCCGTCTCGTCGCCGACGTGCGCAACGGGACCGGCCGCATGATCAATTCGCAGAAGGAGGTCGGCGGCGTTCCCCCGCTCGCCTCCGCCGAGGCGCCGAAGGACTCCGACAAGGACGGCATTCCCGACGTCTGGGAGAAGCAGCACGGTCTGAAGAGCAAGGACGCCGCCGACGGCAGCGCCATCGACCCGGCCACCGGCTACAGCAACCTGGAGCTGTATCTGAACTCCCTCACCCGTACCGGGGCCGCCAACCCGGTGGTGAGACTGACCGCCCCGGCGATCGACGCGGTGCACACCTCGGACACCGGGGCCCACGACATCACCTTCCGTGCCGAGGCGGAGGCTCAGGACGGCGCGACCATCGCCTCCGTGGTCTTCTTCGCCGACGACAAGCAGGTCGGCGAGGCGACCTCGGCCCCCTTCGAGGCAGTCTGGAAGAACGCCACCGAGGGCACCCACCACCTCACCGCGCGTGCCACCGACTCCACCGGCACGTCCACCACCTCCAGCATGGTGCCCGTCCACGTCGACCGGGTCGGCCCGCTCGGGAACTGGACGGCCGTCGACATCGGCCCGGTGCCCATCCAGGGCGGATCGGCCCTGGCCGGCAGCTCGTTCACGCTGCGCGGCTCGGGCAAGCTCCGGGGCCGTTCGGACTCCTGTCACTTCGTGTACCAGGAGGTCGATGCCCCCGACGACGAGGTGGTGGAGCTGATCGCCCGCCTCGACTCGGTCAGCGACGTCTACCAGGAGGTGCTCGGCGGCATCATGATCCGGGAGAACCTCACGCCGGACTCGCCGTTCAACCTCATCGGTGTCCACCTCGGCGACGGCGGCCACAAGGGCGTCGTCAAGCGCATCCATTCCCACGGCACCGAGATGAGCGTCGGTACCTGGCCCTACGAGGAGGACAAGGTGCTCGACGCGAAGCCGTACTGGCTGCGCATCACCCTGCGCGGCGACGAGTTCACCTCGGAGATCTCGCCCGACTCGCTCCAGTGGACCCGCATCGGCTACGAACGCATCCCCATGGGCGACAAGGTCTATGTGGGCATGTTCGTGGACGGCAACAAGGAGGCCAACGGTGTCGCCCACTACACGACCGCCAAGTTCAGCCAGGTGAAGATAAACCACTGACCGTACGCCCGGACTCCCGGGCCGCGGAGGGACGTCCGGACGTCTCTGAGGACACCTGGCATGCCGCAGGTGGACCACTGCTGATGGAACATCACGTGCACGGACTATTGCCTTTGTCGAAAGGGTTGACGACCGATGTCGCACTCAAGAGACTCGTGGCATTCCACCGACATACCGCGAGGAATCGATGCCGACACATGAGCTCCACGGGATCATCGCGCCCACCGTTCTGCCCATGGACGAGAAGGGGTGCCTCGCGCGGAAGTCACTGGAACGCCACCTGACCGGACTGATCGAGGCCGGGATCCACGGACTGTGGATCAACGGAACCACGGGCGAGTTCCACGCCCTGGACCACGACGAGCGGGCGCTCGCCGTGGCCGTCGCCGCTGAGGTGGCGGGCGGCCGGGTACCGGTCATCGCCCATGTGGGCGACGCTGCCACCGCTGTGACGGTGCGTCATGCACGCGCCGCCATGGCCGTCGGAGCCGACGAGATCGCCGTCATCGCCCCATTCTTCGCCGGCTACGGCAAGGAGGAGCTCCGCGACCACTACCGCGCCGTCGCCGAGGCCGTGGGCATCCCCGTCCTCGCGTACCACATGCCCCAGCTCACACCGTCCGCCCTGACCGTCGACTGCGTCGTCGAACTCACCCGCGAGGGCGTGCTCTGCGGCATCAAGGACAGCGCGGGCGACATGAGCTGGCTGCGGCAGCTGCTGCGCCGCGGCGCACGGCAGGGCGTGGAGGTGCGCTGCTTCGCCGGCGGGAGCAGCCTGACCGACGTCTCGCTCTACGCGGGGGTGGCAGGCGCCACCACCTCGCTCGCCAACGTTACCCCCCGTCTCCTGGTCGACCTCTACGAGTCCGCCCGTGCCGGGGACTGGCAACACGCCCGGAGCCTCCAGGAACAGCTGGAGGACCTGCTCGATCTGATGCGCGAGGCCCGCCGCGAACCGACGCTCGCCGCACTCGTCGCAACCTTCAAGTTCGTCCTGGCGGCACTCGGCCGCATCGACGAAGCCCACGCCGCCGAGCCGCTGGCACGCCTGGACGACGAGGAGCGGGGCCGGCTGACCGCGACCGTCGTTCCCAAGGTCCGCGAGCTGGAAGAGGCGGCACGTACACGCGAAGGAGCGTGGACCTGATGACTGACCGCATGCCATCCCCCGACCGGCGCGGCCTGCTCGACCGGCGTTCGCTCCTGCGGGCGGGCGGTGGCCTGTTGGTGGCCGCCTCGCTGTCCGGTTGCGGGTTCTTCGACACCGAGCCCCAGGGCGCGGGAGCGGCGACCGGCGCCAAGGGCAAGGAAGCACCCGCGCTGAAGAAGCTCGCGGACGCGGGGAAACTGCCCAAGGTCGCCGACCGGTTACCGGCCGCCCCGCTGAAGGTGACCCCGCTGGAGAAGTCCGGCACCTACGGCGGCACCTGGCACTCGGCCATGATCACGCAGGAAGACGTGATGTGGCTGCACTACAGCATGGGTTACGAGCCGCTCGTCGCCTGGGGCCCCACCTGGCAGGGCATGACGAAGACGGAACTCCTGCCGAACGTCTGCGAGAAGTACGAGGTCGGGCAGGGCGGCGCGGAGTTCGTCTTCACCCTCCGCAAGGGCCTGAAGTGGTCCGACGGCCGGCCGGTGACCACGGACGACTTCGCGTTCGCCTACCACGACTACAACGTCGACCCGGATCTCCACCCGGGTGGCGTCTACGACCTGTGGATGTCGAAGTCAGGGAAGAACGCGAAGTTCGAGGTGGTCGACGATCACACCGTCCGTTACGTGTACGAGGAGCCCAAGCCCGGCTTCCTGGAGGAGATCTCGGGCACCTCCGGCATCGTCATGCTGCTGCCGGCCCACTACATCAAGCAGTTCCACCCCAAGCACGGCAAGACCGCCGACGCGCTCGCAAAGAAGGCCGGCCTGAGCAGTTGGACCGACTACCTGCCGCTGCGCGCCGACTGCTGGGCCAACCACCAACTGCCCACCCTCAACGCCTGGTTGTCCAAGAACGAGCTGGGCAAGGGCAGCAGCCTGGTCGCCGAGCGCAACCCGTACTACTGGAAGGTCGACCCGGACGGAAGCCAGCTCCCGTACATCGACAAGGTCGTCGTGGAGAACATCCAGGACGTCGAGGTCGAGGTCCTCAAGGTCACCAACGGCGACCTCGACATGCAGCTCACCCACTTCGGGACGATCCGCAACAAGCCAGTGATCTCCCGCAACCGGAAGAAGGGCGCCTACCGCCTGATCGAGGTGAAGTCGGCCCTCGCCAACACGATGATCATCGGGTTCAACCAGACCCACTCCGACCCCAGGAAGCGCAAGCTCTTCGCCAACAAGGACTTCCGGATCGGCCTGTCGTACGCCATCGACCGGAAGAAGATCATCGACACCATATACGGCGGCCAGGGCATCCCCTGGCAGTGCGGACCCGCGGAGGGCGACGAACTCTACAACAAGCAACTCGGCAGCCAGTTCACCGAGTACAGCGTCGACCGTGCCGCCGAGTACCTCGACAAGGCCGGCTTCACCCGCCGCAACGGTGACGGCATCCGCCTCACGAAGGACGGCGACACGGTCGCCTTCACCGTGCTGGTCGTCTCCGACCAGCCGGACCAGGTGGACGCCTGCGACCTGATCCGCGGCGACTGGGCGAAGGTCGGCGTCAAGGCCAACATCCAGCGGCTCGCCGAGACCCTGTACTGGGAGCGCGTCGAGGCCGGCGAATCCGAGGCCGCGACCTGGCAGGGCGGCTCGTTCGACCTCCGCACCGGCGCCGGCGGCAACCACTACTACCTGCCGACCAACCCCCGCGGCTCCTCCCGCTTCGGCGGCAAGTGGGCCGAGTGGTACACCAGCGAGGGCAAGTCGGGCGAGGAGCCGCCGGCCCGCGTACGCGAGCAGCTCGAACTCAACGACAAGCTGCGGGGCACCTTCGACGCCTACGAGGCGCTGGGCCTGGCCAGGAAGATCCTGGCGATCACCCAGGAGGAGTTCTACTACATCGGGATCTCCACCCCGCCGTCGGAGTACGGCATCGTCCGCAACAACATGTTCAACGTGCCCGAGGAGTTCAGCGCGGCGGTGGCGCACCAGGCCCCCGGGCCGAGCAATCCCGCGACCTACTTCTTCTCCGGCAAGGCCTGACCCGGACGGGGGACACCCATGCTCTCGTTCCTCTCCCGCCGTGTCATGTGGATGGTCGTTACCCTGTGGGCGGTCTCCCTGGCCTCGTTCTTCATCATCAGCCTGCCGCCCGGCGACTACGTCTCGACTCTCCAGGCCGAGGCGGAGAGCCGCGGCGAGATGATGAGCGATTCGCAGCTCTCCGCCCTGCGCTCCCGCTACGGCCTGGACCAGTCCTTTCTCGCCCAGTACTGGAAGTGGATCTCCAACATCGTCTTCCACGGGGACTTCGGGCAGGCGTTCGCCTGGAACAGCCGCCCTGTCTCCGACCTCATCTGGGACCGCGTCGGACTCTCCTTCTTCCTCTCCGTCTCCACCCTGCTGTTCGTCTGGGCCATCGCCTTCCCGATCGGGATACTCTCCGCGGTGCGCCAGTACTCGCCCGGCGACTACGTGGCCACCTTCTTCGGCTTCTTCGGCATGGCGGTGCCCGAGTTCCTGCTCGCCCTCGTCTTCATGTGGGCCGGCATGCGGTTCTTCGGGACCAGCCCCGGCGGCCTGTTCTCCCCCGAGTACCAGGACGCCGCCTGGAACCTCGGCAAGGTGCTCGACATGGGCGCCCATCTGTGGCTTCCCATCGTCATCATCGGGATGTCCGGTACCGCTGGCCTGATCCGCACCACTCGCGCCAACCTCCTGGACGAGCTGTACAAACCGTACGTCGTCGCGGCGCGCGCCCGCGGGATGCCCGAATGGAAGCTGCTGCTCAAGTATCCGGTCCGGATGTCCATGAGCCCGTTCTTCTCCACCGTCGGTTGGCTGCTGCCGGGCCTCATCAGCGGCGAGACCATCATCTCCATCGTCATGAGCCTGCCCACCACCGGACCGCTCCTGCTGAGCGGTGTGGAGAACCAGGACATGTACCTCGTGGGCAGCTTCGTCCTGATCCTGTCCACCCTCACCGTCATCGGGACTCTGATCAGCGACCTCGCCCTCGCCTGGTGGGATCCCAGAATCCGGCACCGCTACGAGGGAGGGTGAGCCGCCGTGCTGACCAGGAACCACAAGCCGGCCGCACCGTCGGCCGAGGCGGACCCGGAGCTCGACTTCGATGCCGCGGCCGCCAGGAGCTCCCCCTGGCGGCTGGTGTGGCGCAAGTTCCGCAAGCACAAGCTGGCCGTGGCGGGCGCAGTGGTCGTGCTCCTCGCCTACATCGTCGTCGTCTTCGCCGAGTTCCTCGCGCCCGCCTCGACCAGCACCAGCGACTCCACCCTCACCTACGCCCCGCCCCAGATGGTCAAGGTCGACCTGAGCTGGTCCGACGGCCTGCAGATGTACGTCAACGGCTACCGCACCGAGCGCGATCCCGAGACCTTGGAGCAGATCCACACCCTCGACCCCGACCTGCGTGTCCCCTTGAGGTTCCTCCCGCGCGGCGACTCCTACGAGATGTGGGGGATCATCCCCTGGGACCGCCATCTCTTCGGCGCGGCCCATGCCAAGGACAAGGTCTTCCTGCTCGGCAGCGACCGGCAGGGACGTGACCTGCTGTCCCTGATCATCCAGGGCTCGCGGGTCTCGCTCTCCATCGGCCTCATCGGGGTCGCAGTGAGCTTCGTGCTCGGCCTGCTGTTCGGCGGCGTCTCCGGCTACTACGGCGGCGCCCCCGATACGCTCATCCAGCGCGTCATCGAGTTCCTGATGGCGATCCCCACTCTGCCCCTGTGGCTCTCCCTCTCCGCCGCTGTGCCGGCCGACTGGGGGCCCATGATGCGGTACTTCGCCATCACCACCATCCTTTCCGTCCTCGGCTGGACCGGACTCGCCCGCGTCGTGCGCGGACGGTTCCTCTCGCTGCGCGAGGAGGACTTCGTGACGGCTGCGCGGCTGGACGGCTGCGGCCGCATCCGGATCATCTTCCGGCACATGGTCCCGTCGATGTCCAGCCATGTCATCGCCTCGCTCACCATGGCCGTCCCGGCGATGATCCTCGGCGAGACCGCCATGAGCTTCCTCGGTCTGGGCCTCCAGTCGCCCGCCGTGAGCTGGGGCGTCCTGCTCCAGGAGGCCCAGAACGTGCGGACGCTGGAGACGGCGCCGTGGCTGCTGATACCCGGCGTCGCGGTCTTCGTGACCGTGCTCGCCATGAACTTCGTCGGTGACGGGCTGCGGGACTCCGCGGACCCGTACAAACAGTAAGGGGGTGCGATGCCGACGACAGAGGCATCGTGGGAGCGTCAGCAGACGCCACCGCGGCAGAACATTCTCGAAATCGAGGGTCTGCACACGCAGTTCGAACTCGATGACGGCGTCGTGCTGGCCGTCAGCGGCGTCGACCTCGCCATCGCCCGGGGTGAAGTCCTCGCCGTGGTGGGGGAGTCGGGCTGCGGCAAGAGCGTCATGGCGCGCTCCGTGCTGCGTCTCGTGGACCGGCCCGGCAGGATCACCGGCGGACAGATCCGGGTGCGCACCGACGACGGCGCGGCCGACATGGTGAGCGCCGCCCCCGAGACCGTCCGGGAGGTGCGGGGCAAGCGGGTCGCCATGGTGTTCCAGGAGCCGATGTCCTCGATGAGCCCCATGCACACGATCGGCAACCAGATCGGCGAGGCGATCCGGCTCCACGAGCGTGTCACCAAGGCCGAAGCCCGTGCCCGCGCCGTCGAACTCCTCGGCCGCGTCGGCATCCCCGCACCCGAACGACGCGTCGACGAGTACCCGTTCCAGATGAGCGGCGGCATGCTGCAGCGCGTCATGATCGCCATGGCGCTCTCCTGCGGCCCGCAGCTGCTCATAGCCGACGAGCCGACGACCGCGCTCGACGTCACCACCCAGGCCCAGATCCTCGACCTGCTGCGCGGCCTCCAGGAGGAGACCGGAATGGCGGTCATGCTGATCACCCACGACCTCGGGGTCGCCGCCCAGATGGCCGACCGCGTCGCCGTGATGTATCTGGGCACCGTCGTCGAGGAGGGGCGCGTCGAGGACGTGTTCCGGGCGCCGCGCCATCCGTACACCAGAGCGTTGCTGCGCTCGGTGCCCAAGCTCGGGTCCGGATCGCGTGAACGGCTCCGGCCGGTCCGCGGCATGGTGCCGCATTCCTACCGGCGGCCGTCCGGATGCCCCTTCCACCCGCGCTGCGACGAGTTCATGGCCGGCCGTTGCGACGTGACGGTCCCGGTGCCGCTGCGGGACCACGGCCGTCCGGGCGCGGTGAGCTGCCTGCTGTACGAGACGCACGAGGAGCACGAGGAGCACGAGGAGACCACCCCATGACGGCACCGCCCTCCGAAGTCACGGCCACGGCCGCAGCCACGGCCACCGGAACCGCCCCGCTGCTGCGGACACACGGCCTCACCAAACACTTCCCCATCCGGCGAGGACTGCTGGGCCGCGCCGTCGGCCGGGTACGCGCGGTCGACGGAGTGGACCTGACCGTCCCGGCCGGCCGCACCGTAGCCCTGGTGGGAGAGTCGGGCTGCGGCAAGAGCACCCTGGGCCGTTGTCTGATGCGGGTCTTCGAACCCACCTCCGGCGAGATCTCCTACCGTCGCACCGACGGCACGGTGATCGACCTGGCCAAGCTCGACGAGCGTGCCCTCAAGCCGTACCGCAGCGAGATCCGGCTGGTCTTCCAGGACCCGTTCGCCTCGCTCAACCCCCGCATGACGCTGCTCCAGATCATCAGCGAACCGCTGCGCGTCAACCTCGGTCTCGGCGCCGCCGAGACCGAGGAGCGGGTCGCTGAGCTCCTGCGCCGCGTCGGGCTGCGCCCCGAGTACCTGCGGCGCTACCCCAACGCCTTCAGCGGCGGCCAGCGCCAGCGCGTCGGCATCGCCCGTGCCCTCGCGCTCGCCCCGCGCATGGTCGTGGCGGACGAGGCTGTCAGCGCGCTCGACGTGTCGGTGCGGGCGCAGATCCTCAACCTGCTGAAGGACATCCAGGACGAGTCCGACCTGACGTACCTGTTCATCTCCCACGACCTGGGCGTCGTGGAATACATGGCCGACGAGATCGCGGTGATGTACGTGGGCAAGGTCGTGGAGACGGGGGCGACAGACGAGCTGTACGGGCAGCCGATGCACCCCTATACCGAGGCCCTGCTGTCCGCGGTGCCCGAACCCGACCCGGGGGCGCGCCGCCGGGAGCGCGTGGTGCTGCGCGGTGAGGTGGCCGACGCCTCGAACGTGCCGCGGGGCTGCCCGTTCCACCCGCGCTGCTTCTACGCGCGCGACCGCTGCCGCACGGAGGTGCCGGCGCTGCGGGAGATCGCACCCGGCAGGACGTCGGCCTGCCACTTCGCCGGAGAACTGGAACTGAAGGGATGCCGAACATGACGGGAACGGAACAGGGGAGGGGGTCGGCGCACGACCCGAGATTCGATGGTGTGCTGCGGCCCCGGCCGGGCGATCCCGGTGTGCGGGAGGCGCTGCTGCCCGCCCCGCACCCGGGCGACAGCCACTCCGCGAGCCTCCTCGAACTCGACGACGGTGACCTGCTGTGCGCCTGGTTCAACGGCCCCGACGAGGGCGACCGCGACACCAATGTGGTGCTGTCCCGGCTGCCGCTCGGCGGCGACCGCTGGACCGGGGCCATGGCGATGTCCGCCGACCCGGACCGCTCCGAGCAGAACCCGGTGCTCGACCAGCGGCCGGACAGCACCGTGTGGCTGTTCCACCCGTCCAACGAGCCGCACGACCAGAAGACCGCGCACCTGGTCGCCCGCACCTCGCACGACGGCGGCCGCACCTGGGATCCCGCGCACATCGCCCATGAGGGACCGGGCGTCTTCGTACGCAACCCGCCGCTCGACCCCGGTGACGGAAGCCTGCTGCTGCCCGCCTACCGCTGCCGCGCCGAGGGGGAGCACAGCACCGTCCTGATCAGCGAGGACGAGGGCGCCTCATGGAAGGAGTACGACGTCGAGGGGAGCGACCACCTGGTCCAGATGAGCGTCGTCCGGCGCGTCGACGGTTCGCTGCTCGGCCTGCTGCGCAGCCGCGCCGCCGACCGCATCCACGCCACCGTGTCCACCGACTCCGGACGCAGCTGGAGCAGGGCGGTGCCGACCGAGCTGCCCAACAACAACTCCGGCGTTCAGGTCACCCGGCTCGACAGTGGTGCCCTGGCGCTGGTCTACAACCACGCGAGCCTGGAACGCGGCGAGTTCCGCTGGGTCGGCGAGGGCGAGGGCCGCCGCAGGAAGGCACTGCGCACCCCGCTCACGGTGGCCCTCTCCGACGACGACGGCCGCACCTGGCCGGTGCGCCGCGACCTCCAGTGCGCCGACGACGAGTACTGGGAGGCCGGCGAATTCGGCTACTCCTACCCCTGCGTCATACAGAGCCGCCGCGACGGCCTGCTGCACATCGCCTACTCCTACCTCCGCAGGACGATCAAGCACGTCACCGTCTCCGAGGACTGGGTCAGGGAAGGACGCTCATGACCACCGGCACCACGGTGGAGCGCTGGGGCACCTTCGAGCTGACGCTCGGCGGCCCGGCCGACGGGAACCCCTACCGCGACGTCGAGTTCGGCGCAGAGTTCCGCCACGGCCACCGGGTGGTGCCCGTCGACGGCTTCTACGACGGAAACGGCGTCTACCGCGTCCGGTTCATGCCGGACCGGGAGGGCGCCTGGACGTACACCACGCGCTCCCGCGCCCCGGCCCTCGACGGCACCGCAGGCGGCTTCACCTGCACCCCGGCCGGCCCGGGCAACCACGGCCCGGTCCGGGTCGCGGGCCCGAGGACCTTCCGGTACGCCGACGGCACCCGGTACCTGCCGTTCGGCACCACCTGCTACCACTGGACCCACGACGAGGACCTCAAGGCGGAGGAGGAGACACTGCGCACCCTCGCAGCGTCCCCCTTCAACAAGGTCCGCATGTGCCTGCTGCCGACGCTCGACATGGCACCGCCCCGGCTGGTCTTCCCCGGCCTCGGCCCGGGCCGGCCCCGGCCCGGCGAGCTGGACAGGTCCCGTTTCGACCCGGCGTTCTTCGCCCACTTCGAAGCACGGGTGCGCGACCTGCTGGAGCTGGGCGTCGAGGCCGACGTCATCATCCTGCACCCGTACGACAAGGGGCACTGGGGTGTGGACGACATGAGCTCCGAGGAGGACCTGTTCGTCGTCCGGTACGTCGTCGCCCGCCTAGCCGCATACCGCAACGTCTGGTGGTCGGTCGCCAACGAGTACGACTTCAACAAGGCCAAGACCGTCGAGGACTGGACCCGCATCGGCCAGTACGTCCAGCGCCGCGACCCGTACCAGCACCTGCGGTCCATCCACAACGGCACCCGGATGTACGAGTACGAGCGGATCTACGACTTCCGCCACGCCTGGACCACCCACCAGTCCATCCAGCACTGGGACGCGCGGATGGCCCCCGAGTGGCTGGACCGGGTGCGAAAGCCGGTGGTGATCGACGAGATCGGCTACGAGGGGGTGCTCGGCCGCCGCTGGGGCAACCTCTCGGGCCGGGTGCTCCTGCGCCAGTTCTGGCACGGTATGGCCGCGGGCGCCTATGTCGGACACGGCGAGTGCTTTCCCGAGCAGGATCCGGACGACTGGGCCTGGATCTCCCGAGGTGGCCGGCTGCACGGCGAGATCCCGGCACGCATCGCGTTCCAGCGCCGGCTGTGGGAGGAGTCGCCCGATGCGCGGTTTCGGTACTTCGGCGACCGGCTGCACCGCCATTACGACGTGGAACTGCCCGACGACGGTGCCCCCCGGGTCCTCGACCTGATCGACACCTGGAACATGACGGTGAGTCCGCTGCCCGGCGGGCCGTACCACGGCACGGTCCGCGTTCCAATGGACCACCGGCCGGACCTGGCCCTGCGCATCCGGAAGGTGACATGAAAACGCACTCTGCGGCTCCGCGCACGGACCACGGGCCCGTGCGCGTACACGGAACCCGTTTCCGGCACGAGGACGGCACCCCCTTCCATCCGTTGGCCACCAGCGTCCTGCAGGCCGATGAGAAGACCCTGCGGGCCCTGAAGGACGCCCCGTTCACCAAGGTGCGGCTACTCGACCACGCCCTTCCGCTGGACGTCCTCGATCACCAGGTCGCGGCGCTCGGCGCACTCGGCCTGCAGGCGGAGGTGATGCTGGACGGCCGGGACATCCCCCGGACCGTCGCCCGGCTGGCGGGCCGGCCCAACGTCTGGTGGTGCGCGCCCCCTGTCCACGAGGCGCAGACCGATGTGCAGGAGCACGACCACGGACACCACCCGCTCACCGTGCACGGCCCGCCCGGGACCGACTTCGGCGCCCCGTGGATCACGCACGCCTCGGTCGCGCACCCGCAGACGCGGGCCGTGTCGGGCCTGGTGCGGGATCTCCGCAAGCCAGTCCTCGTCGACGACTGCGGCGCCGAGGGCGACGACCCGGAGGATCCAGAGCGTGCCCTGACCGGAACGGAGCTGCTCTGCCGCCTCTGGGAGGCGGTGTGCCGTGGCGGCTACGGCGGGCACGCCGAGGCGTGGGGCGAGGACGCCTGGAGCGACGGCGGAGGCCGACTGAGCGGCACCGCCGTGGAGCGCGTCGCCTTCCTCGGGGATGTGCTCGGCGCGGCCCCGGCCGGCCTCGGCCACACTCCCGAGACGTACGACGCCTCGACCTTGGAGGCGCCCGGCGAGTACGTCCTGCAGTACCTCGGGCCGCACCGCTACCCCAGGCGTTCCTTCGCGCTGCCCGGCGGCACCTGGAGCGTGGAGGTCCTGGACACCTGGAACATGTCGGTGCGGGAGCTCGACGACGCCGGCGGCGACCGGGTGACGGTCGAACTGCCTGCGGAGCCGTACCTCGCGATACGGCTCCGCAGGCGGTGACTCACCAGTCGAAGCCGGCCGCCACCTGGGACTTGATGTAGGCGGGGATGTCGGTCTTCTCGGTGATCTCCAGCGCCGAGGAGACCTTCAGCCCGTCCCGCAGGACGTGCTGCCGGAACACCATGTACAGCGGCAGGTCCCAGAACTCCGTGTTCTCGTAGTCCCGCACGACGGCGTTGTCACCCCAGAAGACCGCCGAGGTGTCGATCCTGTCCAGTTCGGGGATCGCGGTGCCGAAGGCGGCCTCGACGGCGCCCGAGCGCAACGCGGGCTTCAGGGCGTGCCGGGACAGCTCGGTCTGGCCCTCCTGGGACACCAGCCACTTGAGGACCTGGAGGGCCTGGGCCTTCTTGGAGGACTGCGGCGGCAGGAACGCGGCGATGGTGTTGGGCTGGTAGACGGCGTTGTCGCCCCTGCCGAGCACCGGCACGGACGTGATGCCCAGGTCGATCTTCTTGGCCAGCTCGCGCCACTTGTCCGCGTCGTCCTCCTCCAGGTACAGCGAGCTTCCCGCGTACGCGGGAAGTTTGCGGAGGTTGTCCACCGCCATCGCCACGCTGCCGGTGGTCAGGTAGTCGTCCACCGTCGTGAAGATGTTGTGCGGGTGGAGCAGGAAGCGCTCCAGGTTGCTGCCGAGCAGCTGCCAGCCCTCCGACGTGATGTTCACCTTCACGTCCTCGGGCGCGGGTGCGCTGCCCCGCCCGGGCACGAACGGATACAGACCGAGCTGGTTGAACTCCAGGTACATGTCCGGATGCTGGAGGTATCCCTTGTACGCGACCAGGTCCTGCTCGAAGGTCAGCTTCTTGGCGAGGCGGAAGGCCTCGTCGTAGGTGACTCCGTTGGCCGGGGTCCTCAGATTCTTCTTGTCGAAGACCTTCTTGTTGTGGAACATGATGTACTCGTCCACGAACACCGGCACGCCGTACAGGCCGCCGTCCGAGCGGGCCTTGATCTGGGCGACGGCGCCCGGGTTGAGGGAGCCGAGGTCGATGCCGGTGGCCCGCAGGTCGTCGGTGAGGTCGCGGGTCCAGCCACGTGGTTCCAGATCACGGTCGATGCGCCGGCGTGGGTCCTCCAGGATGATGTCGGGAACGACGCCCGCCTTGTCCAGGTCCTCGTACCGGACCGGCTGGTCCCAGGCCACGGCCTTGATCTTCAGGCCGGGGAAGGCCGCGCGCATCGCGTCGCCCACGACCGTGTCGAAGAAGCCGGGGTACTCGAACGGCTTGTAGTTGGCCATGAAGACGAACAGCTCGTCGTCGCAGACTTCGAACGGCTCGTCGTACTTGTTCGGGATGGCGGTGCAGGAGGCGCCGGACGCGGAGGTGGTGACCCGCCCGGTGGCGGTACGGGCCTGGGCCGGAGTGGACGCGCCGATGCCGACTCCGGTGAGCGTCGCGGCGCCGACCGCGGCGGCGGCTCCGCCGACGAACTTCCGGCGGCTCGGCGGCTGCTGTTCACTCTGCTGCGGGTGTGGGGTCATACGTGTGCCTCTCCTTCTTGGGGGAATCGCCGACGGGCCAGACGATGAGACCGGCAAGGAACGCCACTGGTATGCCAGACGAATGCCACAATGGTTCACCTGACGGTTCGAACGGTCAACAGTGCCTACAGAAAAGGGAGTTGTGAATGTTGAGGATCAGCAGCGGAGTCAGATACGTCGAGTTCGCCGAAGGCGACGGACGGAGCCCGTCGCGACTGGTGCTCGGCCACGACGACGGTGGGGAGCCGGCCCGGCTCGCGGTCCCGCTGGATGACCTCCTCGTCCTTTCCGTCGGCCGCCCCTGGGCCCCCACCCGGCCCGGCGTCGGAGCCTGCGAGGTCCGGTCCGCCGGGGACCGGCTGGAGATCCACTGCACCCTCGCGGACCCGTCCGAGCTGGAGGTCCGGCTCTCCCTGGTCTTCGAGGACGACCTGCTGCACCTCCGCACCACCTGGCGCTGGAACGGCGCCACTCCATGCCGGGACGTCGTCCTGGGCATCGCCCTGCCGCTGCCCGCCCGGCGGCCGGAAGCGGTCACGCTGCCCCTGGTCCTCTACCGGGGCAACCCCTCGGCCGACCCCGGCCGCGTCGTCCCGCGCCTGGCGGCGGACACCGGCGGACTCGTCGTCGAGGACCACCGGCTGCCCGTCCCCTGCACACACGCCGAGTGGGGGAGTGGCGGCGAAGACCGGTATGCCACTCTGTTCGCGGCCCGGCCGGGACCGGGCTCCCTCGGTGCGATCCACCGGCCCCAGGGGGTCACCCTGCTCGGCGTGAGCGGCGCCCTGCTCCTCAACGGCGAGCCCGACGTCGCCTACGTCCACAAGGCCCGCACCGCCCCGTGCGCGGCGGGCTACCGCGACCTGGCCCCGGGCGAGGAGCACCACGCCCACCACGCCCTCGACTGGGGCCGCACCAGCCGGCCGGGACACGGCTTCCGCACCCTCGTCCACCGCGGTCTGGCCCTGTACCGGCCGCGCGGCGCGAACCCGCTCTCCCAGGACGCACTGGTCCGCCTCAAGACCGAGGCCCTCGACCGGCGCTGGTACGACGACGGCGACGCCGCCGGCTACCTCAAGTTCACCGGCCCCGGCCACCGGGCCGGGTTCATGTACGGATGGACGGGCCAGAGCCTCCGGCTCGCCTGGTGCGACGCCCGCCTGGGCATCGAGAACGACGAACCCCGGCGCGTCGAACGCTGCCGCAAGGCCGTGGAGTTCCATCTCGCCGGCAGCGCAGTCCCTGGCGCGCCTGGACTGCACCTCAGCTTCTACGCCACCCGGGAACGCCTCTGGACCGGGTTCGACGGGGAGGAGGGCCCGTACGTCTCAGCCCGGGCCTTCGGCGACAACCTCTGCGATCTCGCTGACATCGTACGGCTGTTCCGCCGGCACACCCTCGACGTCCCCGACGCGTGGGTGCGGACGCTCACCGCGGGCGTCGCGGCGGCCTGCGGTGACGGGCCGCCGCCCTTCGGCTGGCTCACCGACGGCACGCCCCTGACCTCCTTCGCCGGGACGGCCGGGCTGCCCTGTGTCCTCGCGATGCTCAAGACGTACCGCGTCACCGGCGAGCCGCACCTGCTCCGGGACGCCGGGGCGCTCGTGGAGGAGTACCACCGGCGCTTCGCCGACGACTACACCACCCCCTTCGCCCACGCCACGCTCGACGCCGCCTGCGAGGACAAGGAAGGCGGCATGGCCTACTTCCTGTGCGCCTACGAGCTGCTGCGGCTCACCGGCGAACAGCGGTGGGCCGACCGCGCCCAGGAGGCCGCCGACTGGCTCCTCACCTGGGTCTACCAGTGGGACACGCCCTTCGGACACGGCTTCTCCACCACCGGCTGGCCCGGTGTCAGCGTCCAGAACCACCACATCGACGTGTTCTTCCCGGCGTACGAACTCGCCCGGCTGGGCGACCTCGTGGACCGGCCGGTCTACCGCGAGCTCGGCGAGCTCATCCTGAACGCCCTCGGCCAGGGCATCTGCACCCGGCCGGGGGAGTGGGGCTTCGACGACCCGGGAGAGCAGGCCGAGGGCTTCTTCCCCACCAACTGGCAGGACCGCGGAAGCAGCAACACCTGGAACCCCTCCTGGGTGACGGCCCAGGTGTTGTCCCAGGTGCTGCGCATGCGGTCCGGCCGGTCCCCTCAGCCGGCGCCGCCGGGTGCCGGCTCGGGCCGGTGGATGCCCCGGGGGCGGTAGCCGAGCGCCTCGCCGACCCCGAGCAGGTCGGCGAGCAGCCAGGTCACCGCGAGCCACATCTCGGTGCCCTGCAGTCCGGGGAGTCGGTCCTTGCGCTCCCCGGGCTGCAGGGCGAAGGAGAACCCGGCGCCGTCCTGCCACCTGGTCAGCACCCGCTCCAACTGCCCCCGCGCCCAGTCCCGGCCCTCGCCGGCCCGGTGCCCGGTGCGCCGGGCGCAGAGCCACAGCGGGTGGGCCACGTCCAGGACGTCGCACGCCGTGCCCCGGTCCGGACCGAACCACGCCGGATCGAGGCTGTGCGCCAGCACCGTGTCCACCACCCGCTCCGGATACGGAACCGGCAGCCCGAACTGCGCGAAGGACCCGCGCGAGACCCGGTAGAAGCCGTTGACCGGCTGTCGCCAGCCCTCCCTGGCGTCCGGCTCGCCCCACAGGCCGTGCCGTGGGTCGGCCCGCGACAGCAGCCAGCCGAACAGCGCCTCGGCCTGCGGTGAGGCGCTGGGGGAGGCGTCCAGGGAGGCGAAGTGCAGCGCCGTCCCCACCCCGTCCACCCAGTTCCCGCTGCGCCACGCCTCGGTCCGCCACGGCAGCGCGTCCAGCCGCTCCACCAGCCGCTCGGCCGGCAGTCCGGTCACGGCCCGCACCGGGTGCGCGAAGCATGAGCCGAGCAGGCCGAGCGCGTAGCCGACACAGAGGATGTGGTACATCGCCGCGTGGTCGTCCAGCGACGGGGCGGGACCACCGATCTCCGGCACCAGCCCCGTCAGAGGGTCCTGGAGCGCCCGCAACCGCTCCACCAGCGCGTCGCGGTCCTCACCGGGCGGCGGCCCGCCCAGCAGCAGGTCCGCGATCTCCACCGCGTCGCAGCCGGCGCGCACCGTCGGCGCGGCCCCCGGCCGGTCGGCCGGCACGCCCTCCGTACGGCAGCGGTCCAGCACCCCGGCCGCCTGCTCCCGGGCCCGCCGCGCGAACGCCTCGAGCCGTCCGTCGAGACCGCCCGCCGACGGCCGGGCGGAGGAAGGGCCCGGGCCCGGCGCGGTGTCCCGCCGGTCCCGCAGCCGCCGTGCGGGGCTGCCCGCCGCCACCGACCAGGCCGGCAGGTCCTTGGTGACCACCGCCCCCGCCCCGACGACGCAGTGGTCGCCGATGGTCACCCCGTCCACGACCACCACGTGGGAACCGATCCATACGTCGTCGCCCAGGACGATCCCCTTCGAGGTCAGGGGCTGCTTGTGGACCGGCGCGCCCGGGGCGAAGCCGTGGTTGAACCCCAGCAGCGAGGTGTGCGCCCCCACCCGCACCCCGTCTCCCATCAGCACCTTGCCGCGGGCCGTGGAGAACGGGTTGAGCGTGCAGTTGCGGCCCATCGACACCTCGTCGGTGACGACCGCGTGCGCGCCGACGTACGACCGGTCGCCCATCCGCAGGGAATCGGTGTGGACCCCCGCCCACGGAGACACGAACACCCGGTCGCCGAACTCGGCCGTACCGCCGTCCGCGCGCAGCCGCTCCGCGAGCGCCTCCTGGTGGGCGAGCTGCGCGGCACGCTCCTTGTCGTCGCTCCTGCTCCAGAACTCCCAAGGACAGTAATCGAACCGCCCGGGGCGTGCCTCACCCTCCGTCACGGCCACCGGTCACCTTCTTCCTCGCGTATCCGGACACGTGAGTGACGATGTCCTCCTCCGCCAGTTCCTCGAACCTCACGTCCTCCAGGAGCAGTTCCCGGATCGGCGCGTGGGCGTATCCCCGGGCGAGCACGCCCCGGCGGGCCCGGCCGACCGTCGCCCGGCTGACGCTGACGTTCTCCACCCGGGGCGGGTAGGCACCCGTGTCACCCTCGCCCCGGTCGAAGTCGCAGGTGATGAACTCCTTGGTCAGGTGGGTGACCGTCAGGTCCGTGAGGTGGACGTTCTCCGCGAAGCCGCCGCGCACCGAGTTGGTCTTGATGTACAGGCCGAAGTACAGGCCCGGGCCGCCGATGCGGCAACGCCGTACGTACACGTTGCGGATGCCTCCGGTCATGTCGCTGCCCAGGGTGATCGCTCCGTAGCGGTGACGCAGCACGCAGTCCTCGATCACGATGTTCTCGCTCGGCGTGGCGACCCGGCGGCCGTCGGCCTCGCGCCCCGACTTGATGGCGATGCAGTCGTCGCCGGCCGTGATGTCGCAGCGCCGGATCACCACGTCCCGGCAGGACTCGGGGTCGATGCCGTCGTTGTTGGGGCCGATGCTGTCGATCACCACATCCTGGACGGTGACGTTGGTGCACAGCACCGGGTGGATCTCCCACATGGGTGAGCGGACGATCGTCACCCCCTCGATCAGCACGCCGTGACACCGCCGGAACTCGATGAAGTCGGGGCGGAAGTGCCGTCCGTCGGCGTACACACGCTGTTCGACCGGGTCGTTGTCCTCGGCCTGCCGCCACAGCTCGGGCCAGTCCTGCTCCTGGTGCTGCATGCCCGGCCGCCAGCCGAACTCCTCCTGCCCGGCCCAGGGCCACCAGTGCTCCTCATCGGCCTGACCGTCCAGCACACCGGAACCGCTGATTGCGATGTCCCGCTCGTCATGGGCATGGATGAACGGCGCGTAGCCGTAGCACTCGACGCCCTGGAACCGGGTGAGCACGGGCGGCAGGTACCGGGCCGGTTCCTGGACGAAGCGCAGCGTGGCACCCTCCTCCAGATGCAGCTCCACCTGGCTGCGCAGTCGCACCGGACCCGTGAGGAAGACTCCGGGCGGGACGGTGACCCGGCCGCCGCCCGCCGAGTGGCAGGCGGTGACGGCGTGCCTGATCGCGAGCGTGCAGTCGGTCCGCCCGTCACCGGCGGCGCCGTACGCGGTCACCGGGAAGTCGCGGCCGGGGAACCGGGGCGGCACCACCCGGGCCGTCACCGCGTCCGCCTCGGCCCACGGATCCCCGACCGGAGGATCTGCCGGAGTTCTCATCTGCGGGCCGGTCAAGGCGACGCCTCCTGGCCGTTGATGGTGACGTCGCGCAGCACCAGGCCCTCGATGTTGCGCTGCTCGTTCGGACCGGTCATGCCGTTGAAGGCGCAGTCGCTCAGCAGCACGTCGTGGATCGGGTTGGCGTCGTTGCCGATGAAGGTCCAGGCGCGCGGTCCCGCGCTGGTGGTGACCCGGTGGATCTCGATCCGCCGCACGTCCGGGTAGAAATCGCCGGTCTCCACCCGTTCGTAGTTCAGCGCGATCTCCACGACCGCGTCCCCGACCTCGCCGACGGTGATGTCGTGGCACAGCACGTCGCGCAGGTAACCGCCGCGCAGCGGGTTCGACTTGAGGCGGATCGCCCGGTCCAGGCGCGGGCTGTCCATCACGCAGTGCCGGGCGACGATGTCGGAGATGCCGCCGGAGTTCTCGCTGCCCAGGGTGACGCCGCCGTGCCCGTCGCGCATCTCGCAGCGCTCGACCAGGGCGTGCTCCATCGGCACACCCACCCGCCGGCCGTCGGCGTTCTTGCCGGCCTTGAAGGCGATGCAGTCGTCACCGGTGTCGAAGAGGCAGTCCTGGATGAGGACGTACGAGCACGACTCGGGGTCCACCCCGTCGTTGTTCGGCCCGACCGGGCTGTCCACGGTGACACCGCGCACGGTGACGTTGGTGGACAGCACCGGGTGGATGTTCCACATCGGCGAGTTGCTGACCGTGACGCCCTCGACAAGCACGTCCTGGCAGCGGTAGAACTGGATCATGTTGGGCCGCAGGAAGTGCCCCGCGCCGAACACGCGTTGCGGCACGGGGGTGCCCGCGTCTCCCATCGCCAGCAACTGCTTGATGTCGGGGTTCTGCGGTGAAGGGCCCCCGTCCACCCCCTTGGTCCAGTCCCACCAGTGCGTCCAGTCGGCCTGCCCGTCGAGGGTGCCCCGCCCGGTGACCGCCACCGTGCGGCACTCGAAGGCGTACACCAGCGGTGAGTAGTTGAAGCACTCGACGCCTTCGTACCGGGTGTAGACGGCCGGCAGATATGCCTCCGGCTCCTGCCGGAACCGCAGGGTGGCCCCCTCCTCCACGTGGAGGTCGATCCGGTCCCGGAGGTGGACCGCCCCCGTCAGCCATTCGCCGGGCGGCACCACGACGTGTCCGCCGCCCGCTCGCGCACATGTCTCGATGGCGTCCCGGATGGCGTCCGTGCAGTCGTGCACGCCGTCCCCGACGGCTCCGTGGTCGGCGATCGACACCCGCAGCTCCGGGAAGCGCGGGTCGTGGATCCTGGCGAGAATGCGGGCGGCCCGGCGCTGCGCCCCGGGCACCGTGGACCCTTCCGCGTGCGCGGTGGATGCGGTGCCGGCCGCCACCCCGGCGGCGGCGAGACCTGCCGTGGCGAGGAAGGTCCTGCGGTCGGGGGCGTTCACCAGGACCACTCCTTCGCGGGAACGTGCAGTGTGTACTCGCGCAGGGGGGCCTGCGGCGAGGGGGTGCGGTTCGGATACATGGGTCGGGTGATTCCTTCCGGGGCGATGCCGATGACTTCGTCGCCGCGCCAGCGCGTGCGGTAGACACGTCCGGAGGCGGTCTCGTCGGTGACGTTCTCGGGCAGGGGAAAGGTGACGGTGACGCGCTCGCCCGCGCGGGGCTCGCGCACCGAGAGCGATCCGTCAGAGGCCCACAGGCCGGGCTCGTGCCCGTGCCGGGTGCGCTCGCTCCCGCCGGGCGTGGTGCGGACCACCCGCACCTGCGCGTAGCCCGCCCAGTCGGGGACGCGCAGCCGCAGTTCGCGGCAGTCCTCGCGGACGTCGAGGTCCACCCTCCCGGTGTGCGGGAGGTGGCTGAGCACATGGACGAACCGGCTGCCGCGGTTGAGCAGCAGGTTGACGCGGACCAGCCGCTCGTCGCCGGTGACGGCGAGGGACCAGCCGGTGAACAGGCCGCGGACGCCGGATCCGACGCAGCAGGCCTGTACGTCCGCGGTGTGGCCCCGGCCGAGGACGCTGTCGCAGACATAGTCGTTGGGCGCGCTGTACCCGGCGAACGCGCCGCGCAGCCGCTCACCGACCCGGTGGTGGGTGACCCACCCCGGCTCGTCCAGCGTGCGGTCGGGGGCCGAGCGGACCCAGGAGACGTCCAGGAGCTGAGCGGTGGTCAGATGGCCCCGCAGGAAACGCTCCAGTACGCCCCAGTAGCGGTGGTGGCCCGCGCCGGCCAGGGTGCCCGCGATGGCGATCAGGTCCACCAGGGAGCAGGTCTCGTGCTCGTAGCGCTGGCCGGCCAGGTCGCCCGGTGTCCACCCGAAGGCGGTGCACCGGCCGAGCGCCCAGTCGAAGGAGCGGCGCACGAACTCGGTCAGGGCGTGGTCGCCCGAGTCCACCGCGTACCGCGCCAGGCCGTCCAGGGTGCCGAGCCGGGTGTGGAAGTGCCCGCTGCGGTAGGCGAGCGCCGCGTTGAACGAGCCGTCCGGAAGGAACACCCCGCTGTGCTCGGTGATCAGCCGGGCGAACCACCCGCACAGTTCCCAGGCCTGCTCGTTGCCGGTCAACCGGTGCCAGCGCAGCAGCGGCATGATGAGCCGCCCGCAGAACGACGCCGGATCCGGGGCCAGATGGAGTTGTACCGCGTTGGCGGAAGGCCAGCCGCGGTCGGTGTACTCGGACGCCGGGTAGTACCAGACGTCGCGTTCCTTGACCGCGATCCGGTGCAGTGCCGCCACCAGCCGGTCGGCCGCGGACGCGGCCTCCTCGTCGCCGCTCTCCTGGTACCAGGTGGTGAGCGCGAGCAGGGTGGCGCGCTGGTCGATCATGTTCGCGTTCGGCTCCCAGTGGCCGCGCGGATGGCTGCGCCGCCGGGTGAGCCCGTCGTCACCGATCAGGGCGAGCAGTGTCTTCCTGTACACCGCCTCGACGTCGCTCCACGACGAGACGCCGGTCATCTGCCGGGCGAGCACGCAGGCGTCGGTGAGTCGGCCATGGCTGGAGCCGTAGTCCCAGTCGCCGTGCCGCAGCGCGGCCGGCTCGGCGGTCAGGTCGGCACCGAAGAAGGGGATGCCGCCGAGATCGGGGTCGGCCAGACCCACCACGGCGTTCATGGCCAGCTCGGCCCGTTCTTCCAGGAGCAGGGTTGCTGGTATGCCAGTCATCGTTTCCACGCCGTCTCTGAGTCCGGTGAATCAGTGGTGCGCGCGTCGGGGAAAGACGCTAAGCGCGGTACTGAAGAGCGTCAAGAGCCGCGAAAATGCTGCATATGACCGCGTGTTGGTGAGGTGGAGGGTGTTGACGCCACCTTCCAGGGGTTCTACGGTTCCGGACGTTCGCCCCTCTCCAGGTGGCATGCCAGTCACCTGCAAGACAGGGGTGATGGAGTGGGCGGAGGGCTGATGCGCAGTGCCGTGCTGAAGCGGGCCGGCGGGATCGAGATCGAGGAGTCCGGGGTTCCGCCATTCGGCGAGGGGGAGGCCCTGGTCGAGATGCGGGCGGTGGGCCTGTGCGGCAGCGACACCGCGGCCTTCCGCGGCCGCCATCCGTTCCGGGAGCCACCGGTGGTTCTGGGCCACGAAGGAGCGGGCCGGGTGGCGGAAGCCGCTGACGGCACGGTTGCGCAGGGCACCAAGGTCGCCGTGCTGCCACTGGCGTCCTGCGGGCGGTGCGGACACTGCGAGAGAGGGCTGTCCCACCTGTGCGCGTACCGGCGGCTGCCCGGCGCGGGCCTCCCCGGGCTTCTCGCCCAGTACGTCGTGCTGCCGCGGCGCGCACTGGTGCCGCTGCCCGGTGCACTGTCGTACGCGCAGGGCGCGCTGATCGAGCCCGCCGCGGTGGCCTGGCACACCGTCGGGACAGCGGGCGTGCGGTTCGGAACCCGCCTCGCGGTGCTGGGCGCGGGCACCATCGGCCATCTGACCGCGGCGGTCGCCCGCCTGCACGGCGCCGAGGACGTCCTCGTCACCGACGTGCGCCCCCGGGCACTCGACCTGGCCGCCCGCGCCACCGGCTGCCGCACCCTGGACGCCCGCTACGGAGCGGTGGCGGGTGAAGGACGGGCCGACGATTTCGACGCCGTCGTCGTCGCCTCCGGGCACCCGGGCTGCATGGACGAGGCGCTCGCCCTCTGCCGCCCGCGTGGCACCGTCGTCGTGCTGCCGATGTTCGGCGAGACGGTGCGCGCCGGGCTGAATCCCCTGGTACTCAAGGAGATCCGGGTCAAGGGCTCCTCCCTGTACACCCCCGGCGACTTCCGCGCCGCGGCCCGTGCGGTGGCCGGCGGCGCGCTCGACGTACGCCCCCTGATCACGGCCGAACCGGCGCCGCTGGCCGCGGCCCAGGACGCCTTCGAGGAGCTCGACCGGGGGAGCGACGTCATGAAAGTCCTGCTGGACCCGGCGCGCTGACCCCGAAGAGCCCGTACAGAAGAGAGGCAGGCATGGCGGACGAACAGGTCGTCGCGGTCTACGACGTCGAAAGCTGGCTGCCGCCCCGGGCGGCGGCCGCGGTACTGGCGAACGAGCAGTCCACCGGCACCTTCGTACGCGTCCCGGGCGAGAGCGACGTACTGCGCACCCGGTTCGGGGCGACCGTCCTCGAGGTGACCACCCTCCCCGACTCCGGGAACCCCCCGCTGCCCGGGGCGACCAGACCCCCGGAGGCCGGCCCGCGCCCACACCGTGCCCGCGTCCGGATCGCTTTCCCGCTGCACAACTTCGGCCCATCCGTACCGAACCTGCTGGCGGCGGTCGCGGGCAACCTCTTCGAACTCCGCGAGATGGCCGCCGTGCGTCTGGTCGACCTCGACCTGCCCGCCGCGTTCGCCGGACGCTACCCCGGCCCGGCCTTCGGCACGGCGGGCACCCGGCGCCTCATGGGCGCCCCCGACGGCACCCTGATCGGCACGATCGTCAAGCCCGGGGTCGGCCTCCGGCTTGATGCGCTGCGCACCCTGGTGCGTGAACTGGCCATGGCTGGGATCGACTTCGTCAAGGACGACGAACTCAACGGGAACCCGCCGCACGCCCCCCTGCCCGAGCGGATCAAGGTCGTCAACGAGGAGCTCGACCGGGCCGCCGGCCTCACCGGCCGCCGCACCATGTACGCCTTCAACATCACCGACGACATCGGACGCCTCGAAGCCAACCACGACCTGGTGCGCGAGGCCGGCGGCACCTGCGTGATGGTGTGCGTGCAGACCTTGGGCCTGGCGGGCGTCGCCCATCTGCGCGAACACGCGACGTTGCCGATCCACGGGCACCGCGCCATGAGCGGGGCGCTGCTGCGCAGCCCCCAGCTCGGCCTCGGCCCCCTGGTGTTCCAGAAACTCGCCCGGCTCTCCGGCGTCGACCAGCTCCACGTCGGCGGCATCGACAGCAAGTTCTACGAGACCGACGAAGATGTGGTCGCCTCCGTCCACGCGATGCGCACCCCGTTCCTCGGCGGTTACGAGGCCCTGCCCGTGCTTTCCTCCGGTCAGTGGCCCGGCCTCGCCCACCGCACCCTGGAACTCACCGGCACGCCCGACCTGCTGGTTCTGGCCGGCGGCGGCATCCACGCCCACCCGCAGGGCCCCGGCGCCGGCGTCGCGGCGATGCGCTCGGCGTGGCGGGCGGCGGCGGAGGGCGAACCACTGGCCGAGGCCGCCGCCCGGGACCGGACGCTGGCCCTCGCCCTCGAACGGTTCGGCGGGATCCGAGGATGACGGCCGCACCCACCGGCCACGGCCCGGCCTCCGGCGTGACCCCGCCCCTGGCGGCGTTCTACGGCGACGACGTCACCGGGTCCACCGACGCTCTCGCCCAGTTCCACCGGGCAGGCCTGCGCGGTGTGCTGCTCTTCGACCCCGGCGCGGTGCGGAAGGCCGCCGCCACGGGCGGGTTCGATGTGATCGGGGTGGCGGGCGCCGCCCGCGCGCTGCCCACCGCCGAGATGGCCGACGTGATCCGGCCCGTCCTGGAGGAACTGCGCGCCACCGGGGCCGGATTCGTGCAGTACAAGATCTGCTCCACCGCCGACTCCTCACCCGGAACGGGGAGCCTGGGCCGTGCCGCCGAGACCGGCCACGAGGTGTTCGGCCGGGCGCCTGTGCCCGTCCTGGCCGCGCAGCCCGACTTCGGGCGGTACACCGCCTTCGGCCACCACTTCGCCCGGGACGACGACGGCCGGGTGCACCGTCTCGACCGCCAGCCCACCATGTCCCGTCACCCGGTCACCCCCATGGGCGAGTCCGACCTGCGGAAGCACCTCGGCCGGCAGACCGGACTCCCCGTCAGCGGCCTCGACCTGACGGTGTACGAACTGCCCCTCGCCGACGCCCGGCTCGCCTACGAGGCGGCGGCCGCCGGCCGCCCCGGACTCGTAGTCCTGGACGCGCTGACGCCCGCGCACGCCCGGCACGCGGCCCGACTGGCGCTCCTGGGCGGCCCGTCCCCCGTCTTCGCACTCGGTTCGGGCGGCCTCAGCCTCGCGGTCGGACAGGTCCTCGCCGGCACCGGGCGAACACACCCCTACGGCTCGCCGGAACCCGCCCGTGCGATCGTCGTCTCAGGCAGCCGCGCCCTCCGCACCGCCGCCCAGATCCGCCACGCCACGGACCACGGCTGGGCAGGCGTGCCGGTGCCGGTGGACCCGGACCACGGCTGCGACACCTCGCCCGCCGCCCTGGCCCGGCTCCGCCGGGCGGTGCTGCGTGCCCTCGGCGGCCGCGCACCCGGTGTCGTCGTGCACGCCGTGCCGGCCGGCCGCCGCGACGCTCCGGGCACCGACCCCGCAGACTGCCTCGGCGGCATCCTCGTCCACGCCGTACGGGCCGCCGTCGACGCCGGAGTGCGCCGCGTGGTGGTGGCGGGCGGTGACACGGCGGGACGGGTCGCCGCCCGCCTGGGCACCCGCACCGCCGAGATCGACACCCTGCTCGCCCCCGGCGCGGCCCTGTGCCGGCTGACGTTCGAAGACCCGCGCCTCGACGGCGTGTCGGCCGTCCTCAAGGGCGGCCAGGCCGGCCCGGTCGACCTCTTCGACCGGGTGGCCGGACGCATCCGCTCCACCGACCCGACCACCGAGCCACCCAGGGAGCCCGAGACGTGACGACCGCACCGCACACTCTGCGTACGGCCCATCTCGCCGACCCGCTCGGCATCGACGAGCAGCACCCGGACCTGTCATGGCGGACCGCCGGCCGGCAGCGGGCCTACCGGATCCAGGCCGCCACCGACCCCGGCCTGCTGGCCTTCGACGCCTGCGACCTCTGGGACAGCGGACCGGTGGAGGATTCGCGCAGCACCTGCGTCCGCTACGACGGCAAACCGCCCGGCGTCCGCCGGCGCGTCTGGTGGCGGGTCCGGGTCCGGTACGACGACGGACTCTCGCCCTGGAGCTCCGCCGCGACGTGGGAGACCGGGCTGCCCACCGCGGCCGACTGGTCCGGCGCCCGGTGGATCACCGCCCCGGACACCGGCGGGCCCGCCCGGCTCCCGCTGCTCGCCGTGGACTTCCACCTGCCGTCCACCCCGGTCACGGCCCGTCTCCACGCCACCGCCCTCGGCTCCTACGAGGCATCCGTCAACGGCGTCCGCGCAGGCCGCGCCCTCCTCGAACCCGGCTACACCGACTACGGAACCCGCCTGATCTACGCCACCTACGACATCACCGACGCACTGCGCCCGGGCGACAACACCGTGGGGCTGAGCCTCGGCAACGGCATCGCGCACGCGCCGAGGATCCCGGGGCGCTACGCCAAACTCCACATCGACCACGGCCGCCCCCGGGCCATCGCCGTGCTCCACGCCGTTCTCGCCGACGGCACCTCCACCAGTCTGGTCACCGACGGGGCCTGGCATGCCGCCGGGGGCCCCGTGACCCTGTCGGCCTGGTTCGGCGGCGAGGAGTACGACGCCCGCCTCGAACGGCACGGATGGGACCGCCCCGGACACGACCGCGCGCAATGGAGCGCCGCCGTCGAGGCTCCGCTGGAGGGCGTGACACTGAACGCCCGCACCCACCCGCCCGTCGAGGTGGTCGACACCGTCGCGCCGGTATCGGTCGCCGAACCGAGGCCCGGCATCCATGTCTTCGACCTCGGCGTCAACATCGCGGGCCGCCCGTGCCTCACGGTCACCGGACCCGCCGGGGCGTCCGTCGTGATCCGCCCCGCCGAGCTGCTCGCCGACGACGGCACGGTGAACCAGCGCTTCACCGGCACCCCCTGCTACGACCGCTACACCTTGCGCGGGGATCCGGGAGGCGAGGTATGGGCCCCGGCGACGGTGTACCACGGATTCCGCTACCTCCAGGTGGAGGGACTGCCCGGCGCCCCCGCGCCGGACACCGTGAGCGGCGAGGTCATGCGGACCGCCAACGCGCGTGCCGGTGGTTTCAGCTGCTCGTCGGACCTGCTGAACGGCATCCACCGCATCATCGACCGGGCCGTCCAGGGCAACATGTTCAGTGTCCTCACCGACTGCCCGCACCGCGAGAAGCTCGGCTGGCTCGAGCAGGCCCACCTCGTCTTCCCCGTCGTGGCCGGCGGCTACGACGTCGCCGCGTACTACCGCAAGCTGGTGCGCGACATGGCCGACGCGCAGACCGCCGAAGGCCTCGTGCCGGGCATCGCCCCCGAGTACACCGTGTTCGAGGACAAGTTCCGCGACGACGCCAACTGGGGCGGCGCCCTGGTCCTCGCCCCCTGGCACCTGTACCGCACCTACGGCGACACCACGACACTGCGCACCCACTACCCGGACATGCTGCGCTACCTCGGCCACCTGCACTCCCGCTCGGACGACGGCCTGCTGCTGCACCACGGACTGGCCGACTGGATCGCGTTCGACAACTCCACCCCCAGGGCAGTCACCGCGACCTACGCCCACCAGCGCATCGCCGCCGCGCTGGGCGACATCGCCGAGGCGATCGGCCGGCCCGACGATGCCGCCGCCCACCACCGGCTCGCGGACCGCGTCGCCCGGGCCTTCCACACGGAGTTCTTCGACCCGGCCCGCCACACCTACGGCAGCGGCAGCCAGGCCTGCGACGCGCTCGCCCTGGAGATGGGCGCCGTCCCTGCCGAGGAGGTCCCGGCCGTGCTGGACCACCTGGTCGACTCGGTCCGGGCAGCGGACGGCCACGTCACCGTCGGCGAGATCGCCCTGCCCGCACTGCTGCGCGTCCTGTCCGCGCACGAACGCGACGACGTCGTCGCGGACCTGCTGAGCCGCACCGACAACCCCAGTTACGGCTACCAGCTCGCCCACGGCGCGACCGCGCTGACCGAACGCTGGGACGGCCCCACCCGCGGCTCCTCCCAGAACCACTTCATGCTCGGCGCCGCCTCCGAATGGCTCACCGCCTCCCTGGCGGGACTGCGGCAGGCGGCGGACTCCGTCGCATACGAGCGCATCGTCGTCCGGCCCGCCCCGGTGGGTGGCCTTACCCGGGCGAGCGCCTGGTACGAGACACCGCGGGGACGCACCGCCGTGGCCTGGCACCGACGACCGGACGCATTCCGGCTGACCGTGGTGCTGCCGCCCGGCGCACCCTCCCGGGTGGAACTGCCACTGCCTGGCGGCGGCCGGGACGTACGGGAAGTGGAGCCCGGCAGCTGGGAGTTCACGGTCCCCGGCGACTGGACGGCACGATGAGCGAGCGACGGCTACCAGAAGTGCGACAGCGGCCGCCGGCCGAAGGCGAGGGACCGATGACGGACACGGACCGCCCGGCGGCGACCGCACCGCACCACGGTGACCCGATGGACACCACCGCCTCCGCGGCCTACTGGGCCGATCTGACCCCGGGGAGCGGCCGTCTCGCGCCGCGCGCCCATTTCCCCCTCGGGGGCCGACGGTTGGACCTCGGCGGCACCTGGTCCTTCCGCCTGTCGCCGGTCGCCGACGCGCCCCTCGACTTCCTCGCGCCCGGCGGCCCTGCCGAGGACGTCCCCTCCTGGTCACCGCTGACCGTCCCCGGCCACTGGGTCCTCCAGGGCCACGACGTGCCGCGCTACACGAATACCGCCTACCCGTTCCCCATCGACCCGCCGCACGTCCCCGACGCCAACCCGACCGGCGACCACCACCGCACCTTCGACCTGCCCGACGACTGGCCGGTCACTGGCGACGGCTCCACCGTGCTGCGCTTCGAGGGTGTCGACTCCTGCTTCAAGGTCTGGCTCAACGGTGTCGAACTCGGCACATCGAAGGGCAGTCGGCTGCCCTCGGAGTTCGACGCCGGACCCGCGCTGCGCCGCGGCCGCAACGACCTCGCGGTACGCGTCCACCGCTGGTCCTCCGGCAGCTACCTGGAGGACCAGGACATGTGGTGGCTGCCCGGCATCTTCCGCGACGTGATGCTGCTGGAGGTCCCGCCGGGATCGATCTGCGACTACTTCGTGCACGCCTCCTACGACCACGAACGGGGCAGCGGAACCCTGCGCATCGAGTCCGACGTCCCCGCTCTCGTGTCGCTGCCCGGCCTCGGCGTCCACGACCACCCCGCTGACCGGCCGATCCAATTGCCCGGCGTCGAACCGTGGAGTGCCGAGCTGCCCCACCTGTACGCCGCCGACCTCGCCCCCCTCTCCGGCGCCGCACCCGTCCGCCTGCGCATCGGCTTCCGCACCGTGGCGATCCGCGACGGCCGCTTCACCGTCAACGGCGTCCCCGTGCTGCTGCGCGGCGTCAACCGGCACGAGCACGACCCCGACCGGGGCCGCGCCATCGGCCGCGACACCATGCGCGAGGACCTGCTCCTGATGAAGCGGCACAACATCAACGCGGTGCGTATGGCGCACTACCCCCCGCACCCCGCCTTCCTCGACCTCTGCGACGAACTCGGCATGTGGGTCGTGGACGAGTGCGACCTGGAGACCCACGGCTTCATCCACGCGGACTGGGTGGGCAACCCCGCCGACGACCCCCGGTGGCGCCCGATGATCCTGGACCGGATGCGGCGCACCGTCGAGCGCGACAAGAACCACCCCAGCGTCGTCATCTGGTCCCTGGGCAACGAGAGCCACCACGGAACCAACCTGGGAGCCCTCGCCGACTGGACCCGGGAGCGCGACCCGTCGCGGCCGCTGCACTACGAGCGGGACCGCACCTACCGCCACTCCGACTTCTACAGCCTGATGTACGCCCCCGTGGACGAGGTGGACCGCATCGGCCGCCATGAGGAGGAGGCGCCACCCGAGACGGCCGACGCCCCCGAGGCGGAGGCCCGTCGACGACAACTCCCCTTTCTTCTCTGTGAGTTCGCGCACGCCATGGGCAACGGTCCCGGCTCGCTCACCGAGTACCAGCGCACCCTGGAATCCCACCCGCGCTGTGCCGGAGCCTTCGTCTGGGAGTGGATCGATCACGGTCTGCGCCGCACCGGCGAGGACGGCGGGACGTACTTCGCCTACGGCGGCGACTTCGGGGACAGCCCCCACGGCGGTACCTTCTGCATCGACGGGCTGCTCTTCCCCGACCGCGCCCCCTCGCCCGGCCTCGCGGCGTACAAGAAGGCCGTCGAGCCGGTCGGGATCGGCCTCGACCCCGCGGCCGGCCGGATCGCACTGCGCAACCGGTACGACGCACGGGACCTGGCGCACCTGCTGTTCCGCTGGACCCTGGAGACGGACGGGATCCCGGTCGCAGACGGCGAGCTGAAGACGCCACCGGTGCCCGCGCGCCAGGACGCGGACATGCCCTTCCCGGAACTGCCCTGCCCGCCGGAACCGCCCGGCCGGGCTGCCGGGCCCGCGGGGGAGACCTGGCTGACGGTTCGGGCCGTGCTGGCGGCCGACGAACCGTGGGCGCCGGCCGGTCACGAGGTCGCCTGGGCCCAGGCCCGCATCGGCGGGCCCATCCCCCGCCCGGCGGCCATCGGACCCGGGCGGACCCCGGCGGCCGGCACCTTCGACGAGCGCACCGGGCTGCTGGCAGAACTGGCCGGCCTGGAACTGGAGGGCCCGTACCTCGACGTGTGGCGGGCGCCCACCGACAACGACCGGGGAATGGGCGCGAACTCCGTGCTGCGCCTCTGGCGCAAGGCCGGACTGGACCGCCTGGTACTGCGCACCGAGAGCGTCGAGCGGCGCCCGCACGAGTTGCTCGTGCGTTCCAGGTCGGCGCCGGACGGACTGCCGCACGGTCTGCGTGTCCGCCACACCTGGGCCCCGAACGGCGAGGCGCTGCGGCTGACCGTCGAGATCACCCCGGACGGCCCCTGGGCCGGCCTGACCTTGCCGCGCGTGGGCGTGCGTTTCACGCTGCCCGCTCGCCACGACCGGGTCCGCTGGTACGGAAAGGGCCCGGGAGAGGCGTACCCGGACAGTGCACAGGCCGCCCGTGTCGGACTGTTCGCCGCGGACGTCGCCGCCCTCCAGACCCCCTATGTCGTCCCGCAGGAGAACGGACGGCGGGCGGACGTCCGCTGGGCCGAACTGGCCGACCCCGCCACCGGCCGGGGGCTCCGCGTGGAGGCGGCCGGCGGGATGGGAGTCTTCGGCCTCTCCGTCCGCCCCTGGTCCGTCGAGCAACTCGAAGCGGCCGCTCATCCGCACGATCTGGTGCCGGGCGAGCACATCCACCTCCATCTGGACGTCGCCCAGCACGGACTCGGCAGCGCCTCCTGCGGGCCGGCGCCCCTGGACCGTCACCAACTGCGACCTCAGCCCTGGCGGATGGAGTTCCTGCTGCGTCCGCTCGCGCCCGGCGGTCCGGCGTGACCCGCGGCGCGGCCGCCGTCCGCGCGGAGCACCCGGAGGTCCCACGCGCCCAGCCGCAGCTCCTCACGCGGGGCGAGGCGCTCCTCGCCGAGCACGTCCCGCACCGCCTCGGGTACCGCGACCCGCACCGGCTCCCACGCCCAGTTGTGGACGAACCACAGGCGTTCGCCGAGCCCGTTGCGGGCCGAGGTCACGTGCACCGTCGCGGGCAGCGGGCCCCAGCATGCCGCCGCGGTCGTGCAGCCCGCCACATGCCGGGCCAGCGCCTCGGCGAAGGCGCTGTCCGGCAGCGTCCCGACATAGGTCACCCGACCCCGCCCGTGGTCCCGGACGGTCGCGGCCGGCCACCGTCCGAAGTGTGGGTGGACGTAGTGCGCGAGCGGCAGGGCGTCGTCCGCCTCCAGGCCGTCGGCCCACTCCAGGGCCCGCGTGCCGGATGCGAGCGGCAGCCCGGACCCCTCGGCCGCCGTGACGGTCAGCGGGCCGGTCAGATTCGCGTACTCCACGCAGCGCACCCCGGCTGCCGCCCGCAGCACCGCACCGGGGGCAGTCTCGGCGCGGGCTCGCGCCTCCTCGTCGGCGTAACCGGTCCGGAACGTCAGCACCAGATGGCCGCCGGAGCGCGCGTACCCGTCGAGAAGATCCGGCAGTTCGCTGTCGCACAGGTACAGAGCGGGCACCACCAGGATGCCCGGGAGCGTGCCGGGGGAGCGGCGCAGGGAGGCGGCGAGCTGTCGGGGCGACATGATCCGGGCCTGCGCGCCGGCGTCGAAGAACCCCTTGAAGAACGCGCCGAATATGCGCTCGTACGACCGGGGATCGGGGGTGAAGGTCCCCGGGAGCGACAGCGGCGGCTGGCACCGCATCGCCCAGTCGCTCTCCACGGACCGGACGAAGACCGCGTCCGCGTCCGGGACCAGCCCGGTCAGGGAATCCCCGGCCGCCTCGAACTCCGAGGCCACCCGGGCGACTTCGCGCTGAATGCGGCCGGGTTCGAGGTCGTGCCCGAGGATGCCGCCCCAGTAGGTCTCCGCCCCGTACGGCAGCGTGTGCCAGTGCCAGTACTGCATCAGGCGCGCGCCCCGCGCGGCCAGCGTCCAGGCGGCCTGCCGCAACTGCCCCTCGTAGCCGGGATGGCTGGCGTGCGACGCGTTGATGGAGGAGGCGTTCGTCTCGGTGACCAGAAAGGGCTCCTGGCGGGCGCCCCACAGCCGGTCCGCCGACAGGTGGATCTGCCACACTCCCTGGCCGAACCAGCCGCCCTCGTACCGTCGGCCCTCGTCGGGCAGCGCCACTTCGTCCTGCGCCACGTAGTAGACATTGCCGGCCGTCACATCCAGTGCCTCCGCGACCGCCTCCTCGTCCACCGCCGGGCGGGTCACCGCCAGGCAGGTCGTGACGTACTGCCCGGGCCGGGCGTACTCGCGCACGATGTCCGCCTGCCAGGCGATGAACTCGGACGTCAGATCCGCCTGATAGCGGCGCCAGGCCAGGTCGTAGGACGGGGTGGTGTTGCCGCCGGGCCTCCACAGCTCGGTCCAGGAGGACAGCCGGTGCGACCAGTAGGTCAGCCCCCACGCCGAGTTGAGCCTCTCGACGCTCCCGTACCGCGCGCGCAGCCGGGACACGAACTCCTCGAACACCCCGTCGTTGTGCAGCAGGAGCAGACCCGGCTCGTTGTCTACCTGGAACCCGGCCACCGCGGGGTGGCCCGCGTGCGCCGCGACGACACGGCGCACCACCCGCTCCGCGTACCTGCGGAACACCGGGTGGGTGAAGTCGACTTCCTGCCGGGCGCCCCACGGCACCCGGCCGCCGTCCGCCCGGACCGCCGCCATCTCCGGGTGGGCGCGCTGCAGCCACGGCGGCACCGCGTAGGTCGGGGTGCCGAGCAGTACGCGGATGCCGCGGGCGTGCGCCCCGTCCAGGATCGGCACCACCCAGTCCACGTCGAAGACCCCGTCCTCGGGCTCCCAGGTGGACCACACCGACTCGCCGACCCGGATCAGCGAGAGCCCCGTCGAGGCCATCAGATCGAGGTCCGTCTCCAGGCGGTCGGTGGGCTGGTACTCGTGGTAATAAGCGGCCCCCACCCGGACCCGGTCGGTGTGCGCGGCTGCTCGCTCGCGTCGTTGCGTGCGTTCCAGTCGTTCCAGTCGTTCGAGGAAGTCAGACATGGCCAGAAGGTGGCATGCCATCTGAATGCCGTCAAGGGAAAGGGAGTTGGATGACCGCCGACCATGACCTGAGGAACACCTACCGACCCGACTGGGAATCGCTTCGCGGCCACCGGGTGCCGGACTGGTTCCGTGACGCGAAGCTCGGTATCTGGGCGCACTGGGGCCCGCAGTCCGCGGCCCGCAGGGGTGACTGGTACGCCCGCCACCTCTACGGCCCCTACGAAGGCACCGAAGGATTCGAACGGGAGCGGACAGCACGTCAGACGGCCCACCACCGCGAACACTTCGGCCACCCCTCCGTCTTCGGCCACAAGGATCTGTGCCACTCCTGGAAGGCCGAACGGTTCGACCCGGAGAAGCTGATGGACCGCTTCCGCAGGACCGGCGCCCGCTACTTCGTCTCCCTTGCGACGCACTGCGACAACTTCGACCTGTGGGACTCCTCCCACCAGCCGTGGAACTCCGTCAACGTCGGGCCGCGCACCGACATCGTCGCCCGCTGGGCCGATGCCGCCCACGCCGCCGGACTGCGCTTCGGCGTCAGCATGCACGCCGGCTCCTGGACGTGGCGCTGGCTCGATTCGGCGTTCGGCCGGGACGCCGACGGTCCCCACGCGGGCGTCCCGTACGACGGACACCTCACCGCGGCGGACGGGACCGGCACCTGGTGGGAAGGGCTCGACCCGCGGGCCCTGTACGGCCGCCCCCGGTGCCCCGGCGACAAGCCGGACGCGGCCTTCGTCGACGACTTCTATGCGCGGCTGCGCGACGTCGCCCTCCGCCACGACGCCGACCTCGTCTACCTGGACGACTCCAGGATGCCCTTCGACGAGGGGAGTGTGTGCCAGGCGGCCCCGCCCAGCCGCCGCGGTCTGGAGTTCCTCGCCGACTACTACGCCCGCAGGCCGGAGGGGACCGTCTCCATCAAGACCATTCCCGACGAGGACCGCGGTGCCGTACTCCTCGACGTCGAACGCGGGCAGCTCGGTGGTCTCGACCCGCACCCCTGGCAGTACGACACCAGCATCGGCGACTGGTTCTACGCCGACGGCGAGCGCTACAAGACCGCCCCCGAGATCATTCACCTGCTGGTCGACACCGTATCCAAGAACGGCTGCCTGCTCCTCAACGTCCCCCAGCTCCCGGACGGCACCATCGACGAGGCGACCGGCGCCGTCCTCGACTCGCTCGGTGCCTGGACCGACAGGTGCGGCGAAGCCGTCTTCGGCAGCCGCCCCTGGAAGGTCTACGGAGAAGGCCCCACCAACGTCACAGGCGACCGCGCGCGTGAGAAGGCGCTCGTCTACACCCCGCACGACCTCCGCTTCACCGTCGGCGCCGACCGCCGCACCCTCTACGTCTTCCTGATGGTCTGGCCCGACAACCGCACCGTCCGCATCGAGAGCCTCGCCCCTTCCCGGGGCCTGGTCAGTACCCCGCCCCGCCGCATCACCCTGCTCGGCACCGACACCCCGGTCCGCTGGACCGAGGGTCCGGACAGCCTCGATGTCCACCTGCCCGCCGGACGGCCCCCCACCCCGTACGCGCAGGTCCTGCGCGTCGAACTGGACTGAGAGGACCCGCCGTGCAGCACCCGACGACGGTGACGGCCCCCACCTTCGAACACCACCGCCACGCACTCGGCATCGGCGAACCTGCCCCGCGCCTGAGCTGGCGGACCCTGACCGACGAACCCGACTGGACGCAGCGCGCCTACCGCGTACGGATCGCTGGAGCAGACGGTGCGATACTTGCCGACACCGGGCGCACCCCCGGCGCCGAGTCCGTGCTGGTCCCCTGGCCCGGCCCCCCGCTCGCCTCGCGCAACCGCGCCACCGTACGGGTACGGGTGTGGGGCGGCGCCGACGACACTCCCAGCCCCTGGTCCGAGCCCGCCGACGTCGAGACCGGGCTGCTGGACCCTGCCGACTGGAGCGCCTCGTTCGTCACCCCCGATACCGGCGACGACGAGGGCGCACTGCCGGCGGCCCTGCTCCGCCGGGACTTCCGTATCGACGCAGACATCGCCTCCGCCCGCCTTTACACCACCGGCCTGGGCGTCTACGAGACCGAGATCAACGGAGTCCGCGTCGGTGACGAGGTGCTCGAACCCGGCTGGTCCTCCTACCACCACCGGTTGCGCCACCGCACCCACGACGTCACCGCCCTGCTGCGGCCCGGCCCCAACACGATCGGCGCCCTCCTCGGCGAGGGCTGGTACACGGGACGCCTCGGCTGGGACGGCGGCAGCCGCCACCACTACGGGCGGCGGCGCGCCCTCCTCGCCCAGCTGGAGTTGCACCACACCGACGGCACCGTCCGGACCGTCGCCACCGATTCCGCTTGGCACGGGGCCACCGGCCCCCTGGTGCGCTCCGAGCTGTACGACGGCGAGCACTACGACGCCCGCCTGGAGCGGGACGGCTGGTCCCGGCCGGGCCACGACACCCGTGGCTGGTCCCGGGTGCGCGAACTCCCGCCGCCCACCGCCCGGATCACCGCACCCACCGGCCCACCGGTCCGCCGTATTCGCACGGTCCCCGTTCGCGAGGTACTCACCACGCCCTCCGGTCGCACCGTGGCCGACTTCGGTCAGAACCTCGTGGGACGGCTCCGGATACGCGTCACAGGTACCGCCGGACACACCGTCACCCTGCGCCACGCCGAAGTCCTTGAGCACGGCGAACTCGCGGTGCGTCCTCTGCGCCGGGCCGCTGCCACCGATACCTACGTGCTGCGTGGCACGGGGGAGCCCGAGACCTGGGAGCCCCGCTTCACCTTCCACGGGTTCCGGTACGCGGAGTTCGACGGCTGGCCCGGCCCCTTCGACGAGGCCGCGGTCGAGGCCGTCGTCCTCCACACCGACCTGGAGCGGACCGGATGGTTCGACAGTTCGGACGCGACGGTGAACCGGTTCCACGAGAATGTCGTCCACTCGCTGCTCGGCAACTTCGTCGACCTCCCCACCGACTGCCCGCAGCGCGACGAACGGATGGGCTGGACCGGTGACATCGCCGTGTTCGCACCCACCGCCGCCTTTCTGCACGGCTGCACCGGCATGCTGTCCGGCTGGCTGCGCGACCTCGCCGCCGAACAACTGGCCCGCCCCGACAGTTCGGTGCCCCTGGTGGTCCCCGACATACTCGACCCGTCGATGGGCGGGCAGCCGCATGCACTGTGGGGCGACGCCGCCGTCCTGGTCCCGTGGGCGCTGTACCGGGAGACCGGTGACTTAGAACTGCTGCGTACTCAGTACCCCTCCATGACCGCGTGGATCGCGTGCGCGTCCGGCCACGGGGCCGAAGGCGGCGGGCTGTGGCGGGATCCGGACCAGCTCGGCGACTGGCTCGACCCGGGGGCGCCGCCCGATGACCCCGCCGCCGCCCGCACCGATGCCGGGCTCGTCGCCCTGGCCCACCTCGTCCACTCCACGGACCTGCTGGCCGACATCGGGGAACTGCTCGACGAGAAGGACGACGCCGCCCGCCATCGCGCCCTCGCTGTCCGTCTTCGCGGCGCGTTCGCCGACGAGTTCGTCACTCCGGCCGGACGTCTCTCGTCCGACTCCCAGACCGCCTATGCGCTGGCGCTGTGCTTCGATCTGTTCTCCGAGGCGGCACAGCGGCGGCACGCCGGGGAACGTCTCGCGCAGCTCGTGCGCCGGGCCGGGTTCCGTATCGCCACGGGCTTCGCCGGAACCCCGCTGATCTGCGAGGCGCTCTGTCTGGCCGGCCACGCCCCGCTCGCCCACCGCATGATCGCCGAACGGCACTGCCCGTCCTGGCTCTACCCCGTCACCATGGGGGCGACCACGGTCTGGGAGCGCTGGGACTCGATGCTGCCCGACGGCAGCGTCAACCCGGGGCAGATGACGTCCTTCAACCACTACGCGCTCGGCTCGGTGGCCGACTGGCTCCACCGCACCGTGGCAGGTCTCGCCGCCGCCGCACCCGGCTGGCGCCGCATCCGGGTGGCACCCACGCCCGGGGGCACGCTGACCCGTGCGCAGGCTGCCCACCTCACGCCCTACGGAAGGGCCGAGGCCGGCTGGCGCATCGAGGGGACGACCCTGGTCGTGGAGGTCCTGGTACCGCCCGGCGCGCAGGCCGACATCCATCTCCCGGGCGGCGGAGCGTCACTGACCCGGGGCGCGGGACGCCATGTGTTCGAAGTCCCGCATGTCGCCGACGGCCGGACGGTGTCGGTGACGGGCCACCCGTTCGTCGCGGGCAGCGACGAGGACTGCGGCTGCGGTTCGCTGGGTCGGGGGTCGGCGACACCGCCCTGTGATCCCCCCGCCGGGGTCGGTGACACCCTTCTGTGATCCCCGCGCCGGGGCCGTCGACCAGCGGTTGTGGAGGAGTGCGGCCGGGGTTCCAGCAGTGGCGCGGCAGGCGACGCCTGCTCCGTCGAGGGGCGGTGCCGGGTGCGGCGGGAGTGTCTGCGGGGCGTCGTGACGGGACAGCCCTCAGCGGTGGTAGGGCGGCATGGGGCCGCGCAGGCCGTTGCTTGCCTGTTCGCAGGCGTCGAGTACGTCCTCGGGCAACGGGCCCGCCGCGGCCGCCTCCAGGTTGCTGCGCAGCTGAGCGGTGTTGGACGAGCCGATCAGGACCGCGTGGGTGGAGTCCCGGTGCAGCAGCCAGCGCAGCGCCAGGGCGGCGAGCGGGATCCCGGCCTGCTCGGCCACGTCCGTCAGCCGGGCCACGGCCGCGAGCAGCTCGTCGTTCCAGTAGCGGTCGTGGTAAGCATCGGCGAGACGGGAGGTGGTGAACCGGCCCGCGCCGGGCTTCTCCCGCCCGGAGTAACGCCCCGTCAGCAAGCCGCCTGCCAGGGCGTTGAAGGCCATCAGGCGTATCCCGCGTGCCGTCGGGTGCGCGGCGTACTCGATGAACTCCTCCTCGATGCGGCGGGCCAGCAGATTGTGCAGTTGCTGGGCTACCACGGGTCGCGGCGCGTTCATCTCGTCGGCGAGCCGCATGAGTTCGGCCACCCGCCAGGAGGGGAAGTTGGAGACACCCAGTGCGCGTATGCGGCCCTCGGACGCCAGCTCCGCCACCGCCTCCATCGTATCGGCCGCCGGTGTTGCGTGGTCGGGCTGGTGCAGATAGAAGAGGTCGACGTACTCCGTGCCGAGCCGCTTCAGGCTGCCTTCCAGCGCGGCCCGCAGTCCCGCACGCGACAGCGGGGCGTGGCCGGCCTGGTCCGGGTGCGGGATGCCGGCCTTGGTGGCCAGCACCATCCGGTCGCGTCGTGACGGCAGCAGCCCGGCGAGAATGCGCTCCGTCTCACCGTCGGCGTAGACGTTCGCCGTGTCCACCCCCGTGATGCCCGCGTCGAGTGCCATGTCGAGCAGGTCGGCGGCGCCCACCCGGTCGACGGTGTCGCCGAACGTCATCGTGCCGAGCACCAGGGGGGACAACGGGACGGCTACGCCCGGGAGATGGACGTCGCGGGCGGTGACCATGGGGATTCCTTCCACGAAGGCGGCGATGGTGCCGAGCCCGCCCGGCACTCCGGGCTGCGGGGCGTGCAGTCGACGGTGGCAGTCGTGCGCACTTCACGCAAGGGGTCTCGCGCGAAGTGCGCAGAACTGTCATGCTGGCCGCGAAGGCCCGGACCGCCGTGGGGCTGCGGCAGGCTGCTTCGTGCGTGGCCCCGGCGGTCGTTCGGCCACGCCCGCAGGCGAGGAAGCCGCGGGCGACGGAGGAGAGAAGGAGGCCGCTCGTGCCGCCCGTGCCGTCCGTGCCGTTCGAAGGGTTCGACGACGAAGTGGGTTCGTCGCTCGTGGTGCTCGCGGACGACCTGTCCGGTGCGGCGGAGTGCGCGGCCCTGCTGCCCTGCTGCCGCGTGATCGATCTCGACCCGGCCGCCTCGGGTCCGCCCGGGCGGACCCGGGTCATCGACCTCGACTCGCGGCGGAGCAGCGCCGCCGGGGCGGCGCTGCTCGTGGCACACGCGGTGCACCGCCACGAACCTGCCTGCGGACGGCTGGTGAAGAAGGCCGACTCGCTGCTGCGGGGCCATTTCGCCCCGGAGGCCCGGGCGTTCGGGGAAGGGGCGGAAGGTCTCCTGGTGATACCCGCGCTCCCCGCCGCCGGCCGGACCGTCCGCGACGGGGTCGTACGGCTGCACGGAGTCCCCCTGCACCGCACCGACGCCTGGCACGCGGAACCCGGACCGCCGCCCCGGTCGGTGGCCGAGGCGCTCGGCGCTGCCCGCACCGTCGCCGTACGCCTGGACGACGTACGGGCCGGAGCACAGAGCCTGGAACACCGGCTGCGCTCCGGTCTCGCTGCCGGCACGGCCCTGGTGTGCGACGCGGAGACGGACGCCGACCTGGACGCCCTCGCAGGAGCCCTGCTCAGGCTGCCGCGGACCGTACGGACCATAGGCGCCGGCGGTATCGTCGCCGCCCTGGGACGGCGGTCCGCTACCGGGGTGCAGCGCACCGGCCCCGGCCGGCCGGCACCGGAGACCCTCCGTCAGGTCGCGGTCGTCGTCGGCACCGCACACCGCGGCGCGGCTGCGCAGATCGCGCAGCTGTCCGCGCGTGGTGCCCAGCACTTCGCCCTTCCTGCCGCTTCCCTGCTCGCCGACCCCCGGAGCGGCCGGCCGGGCGCACCGGACACCGAGCACCGCGGCCCCGCCACCGCCGTCGGCCACGTCCGCGCCCGTGCCCCGTACACGGATCCCGGGCCCGTCCGACTGCCCGCCCCGGTCACGGTGTTCAGCATCGCCCTCACCGGCACGGTCGATCCCTCGGCGGCGCCCCGCCTCGTGCACGGCCTGTGCCGTGCCGTCGCCGGACGGCTGCCGCCAAACGCCGATCTCGTCCTCACCGGCGGCGAGACCGCCCGGACCCTCCTGGACGCGCTCGCGGTCACCTCGCTGCTGCCTGTCGGGCAGGTACACCACGGCGCGGTGCTCTGCCGCACCCCGCAAGGACGCGGCGTCGTCATCCGTCCAGGAAGCCACGGCGGCCCGGACTCCCTGGTGCGCATGGTCGAGGCACTGCTGCCGGACCGCAACCGCCCGGCCCGCGCCGGAACAACGCCCCGAACGCCCGCAGGCACGAACACCCCATCAGATGGAGGACCGCGATGAACGCCCCCTTGCACAGCCCCGACCGACCCCGGACGGCCACGCCTGCCGACGATCACCGCCCCTTGGTCGCGGTCACTATGGGGGACGGTGCGGGTGTCGGCGCCGAGGTCGTCATGGCGGCGCTCGGCCACCCCGACATCGTCCACGGCTGCCGGCCCCTGGTCATCGGTGACGCCCGCAGGCTTCGGGAGGCCGCCACCCTCGTCGGCAGCGGCGACACCGTGGTCACGGTGACCGGACCCGGGGACGCCGACTGGACTCCCGGCCGCGTCAACGTCGTCGACCTGGACCTGCTCCCCGCCGGCCTGCCGTGGGGGCGGCTCGCCCAGGAGGCGGGCGAGGCCGCCTACCGCTACGTCGAGGAGGCCGCGCGGCTGGCGATGCGCGGCGACGTCGACGCCATCTGCACGGCTCCCCTCAACAAGGAGGCCCTGCGGCTCGCCGGTCACGAGTACGCCGGACACACCGACCTGCTCGCGCGACTGACAGGCGTGGACGAGGTGTCGATGATGCTGACCACCCCCGACCTGAACGTCATCCACGTCACCACCCACCTCGGCCTCATCGACGCGGTGAACCGCATCGATCCGCCCCTGGTCGAGCGCACCGTGCGCCGCGGTCACCAGACCCTGGTGCGGGCGGGGACCGCCGAGCCCGTCATCGGCGTCTGCGGCATCAACCCGCACGCGGGCGAGAACGGCCTCTTCGGCAACGGCGAGGAGGAGGCGAAGATCGCTCCCGCCCTCGCGGCGCTGCGTGCCGACGGCATCGACGCCCGAGGTCCGCTTCCCGCGGACACGGCGTTCTTCCTGGCGGCCCGGGGGGACTACGATCTGATCGTGGCGATGTACCACGACCAGGGCCATGCCCCGGTCAAGGTCCTCGGCATCGAGAACGGCGTCAACGTCACCGTCGGACTCCCCTTCATCCGCACTTCCGTCGACCACGGCACCGCCTTCGACATCGCCGGAACCGGCACCGCCCGGGGCGGCAGCATGGTCGAGGCGCTTCGCCAGGCGGTCGCCCTTGCCACCGAAAGGCACCGATGACCAGTGCGGAAGCCCGCGCCAGGCGCGAAAGCATCGTGGAGCTGGCCCAGGACGCCGGTCCGACGGCAGTGGACGAGCTCAGTTTGCGCTTCGCGGTGAGCCCGTCCACGATCCGCCGCGACCTCGCCCGCCTCACCGCCGAAGGACGCCTCGCCCGCACGTACGGCGGAGCCATGGCGCTGACAGCTTCCGCCGAGACATCCCTGCAGCGGCGTACGGCCGAGGCGGCTGAGGCCAAGCGGGCCGTCGCGGCGCTCGCGGTGACCCGCATCGCGCCGGGCGCCACGGTCCTGTTCGACGCCGGTTCCACGGTGGCCGCACTGGCCCGGGCCCTGCGCGGGGTGGCGGACGGGGTCACCGTCGCGACCGCCAGCCTGTCCGCGGTGTTCGAACTCGGCGGGGCCGAAGGCGTGCACCTCACCTGCCTGGGTGGCCACTACCGGCCGCTCAGCCACGCGTTCGTCGGCCCGCTCGCCGAAGCGGCGCTGGAACGCATGACGTTCGACGCGGTGTTCCTCGGCACTGACGGCGTCTCGCCCGCACTCGGGATCTGTGAGGCCGACGCGGAGCAGATCAGGCTCAAGGAACTGATGGCGCGCCGGTCGCACCGCGTGTACATCCTCGCCCACGCGGCGAAGCTGGGAGCGGCCCCCTTCCACGCCTGGGCCCCCTGGCAGCCCGGCTGGACCCTCGTCACCGACACCTCGGCGGACCCGGCCCTGCTCGACGCGCTGCGCGCCCGCGACGTTGAGGTGCTGCTCGCGCCACCGACGTCTGACTGACCGGGCAACAGCGGCGCCCAACGCCTGCCCGGCCGACCGCAAGGGTCCGCCGCCGGCGTGATCTTCGATCGAACGAAGCGCGCTTCGAGTCCGGTGCGGCCGGCCGCCGGCACGGCCGCAACCTCGGGCGCTCCCTACCGCTCAGGACGCAAGGCTCTTCGAAGTGAACACAACCGAATAAGGGCTTCTCGCCGATCGCAAACCTGATCGACTGGAGCCGGCTTCCGGCTCCTGCGACGGCGTCATCAACGAGTACCGACACGCCACTTGATCTGTAATGACGACTTTTCGAGCCCCACACGGTGGCCTCGAGGCGACACGAGCCGACCCAGCGCTCGGCGATCGCGTTCATCCGGGGCACGCCCGGCAGGATGGGCGCCACGCGGGCGCCGACGGCGGTGAAGACCGCGTCGAAGCCGTCCGTGAAGTAGCCGGCGTTGTCCCGGATCAGGTACCGGATACCGGCGGTGCGTGTGTCGTCCCAGCTCATGAGGAGGTTTCTGGCGCACTGCGTGACCCACGCGGTGGTGACGTTTCGGGTGACGCCAGCGATGTGCACCCGACGGGTGCCGTGCTCGATAAAGAACAGGACGAACAGGCGCCGCAGGAACACGGTGTCCACGTGGAAGACATCGACGGCAAGGATCCCCGCGGCCTGCGCGGTGAGAAACCGGGACCAGGAGCGGTCGGCGCGCTGGGGCGCCGGGTCGATGCCGGCCCTTGTCAAGATCTCCCAGACGGTGGAGGCAGCGACCTTCCAGCCCAGGTTGAGCAGTTCGCCGTGGATCCGGCGATACCCCCAGGTGTCGTTCTCCCTCGCCAGGCGCAGCGCCAGAGCACGCAGTGCCTCGGGCTTGGCCGGTCGGCCCGGGCCCCGGTGCGGGTAGGTCCACTTCTTCGCGACCAGCCTCGCGTGCCAGCGCAGCACGGTACGCGGGGTGACCAGCAGCTTCAGCGTCGAACGGTGACGCTTGCTCAGCAATCTGAGCAGGGCGGCGAGCACGGTGTGGTCCCTGCGGGTGAAGGCTGGCTTGGGGCTGCTGCGCTGGAGCACGGCCAGCTGGTGCCGGAGCACCAGTATCTCGACGTCCTTGGCCGCGGAGGAGCGGGCCAGCAGGCGCAGCCAGCCGAGCAGCAGGCAGCCGAATCGGTAGACCAGACGGAACGTCACGCTTCCCAAGCGTGCGCCGAAGGGCTCACGAGCACTTTCGATGTGATCACATCGTGACCATGAAGCCGCAGCTCAGCACAGGTGACAGGGTTGTCGACACCCACAGGCAACGGTCGTGAAGGGTGCCGCACGGCCCTCGACAGGATCCTCCTGCACCCCGCCTGAAACCCCGCCCGTATCCCTGTCCGACTGCGTTCTAGGAGCTGCCTCGTGTCCCGCCCGTATGTCCTGTTGTCCGCCGCTGTATCAATTGACGGCTACCTCGACACCCGACCGGGCGAGGAACGGCTCATACTCTCCAACGCCGAGGCTTCGATCGGAGGTCTTCGGTACGTGTGCGGAGTGCGCGGCGCTGCCGGAGAGTTGAGCGGGGTAGCGGTACGCGGTACGGGCGGGTGGTGCTCGAAGGAGCGCCGCCCGCCCGTGCGTTGTGGTGGTGGCCGCCGACGGGTCAGACGGTGCGGAACGCCAGCACGACGTTGTGGCCGCCGAAGCCGAAGGAGTTGTTGAGCGCCGCGATCCGGCCGTCGGGCAGGGGGCGGGGCTCGCCGCGGACGATGTCGGCGTCGATCGCCGGGTCGGGGGCGTCGACGTTGATGGTCGGCGGGGCGAGCCGGTGGTGCAGGGCGAGCACAGTGGCGATCGTCTCCACGCCGCCGGCGCCGCCGACCAGATGGCCGGTCATGGACTTGGTGGCCGATATCGCGAAGTGGTCGGTGTGGTCGCCGAAGACCTGGCGCAGCGCCCTGATCTCGGCGACGTCGCCGAGCGGGGTGGAGGTGGCGTGCGCGTTGATGTGCGCGATCTCGCCGGGTTCGAGGCCGGTGGAGTCCGTCAGGGACCGCAGTGCGGCGGATATGCCGCGGCCCGTCGGCTCCGGCTGGGTGATGTGGTGGCTGTCGGAGGAGATGCCCTCGCCGAGGGCCTCGGCGTAGACCCTGGCACCGCGCCGGGCGGCGTGCTCGGCGGACTCCAGGACGACGAGGCCCGCGCCCTCGCCCAGGACGAAGCCGTCGCGCCCGGTGTCGAAGGGCCGTGAGGCGCCGGTCGGGTCGTCGTTGTTCTTGGACATCGCCATCATGTTGCCGAAGGCGGCGAAGTTCAGTGGGTGCACTGCCGCCTCGGTGCCGCCGGCGATGACGACATCGGCGCGGCCGCTGCGGATCATGGTGATGGCGTAGCCGATGGCCTCGGCGCCGGAGGCGCAGGCGCTCACGAAGGTGTGCGCCCCGGCGCGGGCACCGACTTCGAGGCTGATGTGGCCCGACGAAGTGTTGGGCATCATCATCGGGATCGTGTGCGGGGAGACCTTGCGGGCTCCCCGCGTCTTGAGGATGTCGTACTGATGGAGCATGGACGTCACCCCGCCGACCGCGGTGGCGACCACGACGCCGAGACGGTCGGGGTCGACCGGCTCGTCCTCGCCCGCCCGGCCCTTGAATCCGGCGTCCTCCCACGCCTCGCGGGCCGCGATGAGGGCGAACTGGGCCGCGCGGTCGAGCCTGCGCGCCTGGGCGGGCGGGAAGATCTCCGTGGGCTCCACCGCGATCTCGGCGGCGATGCGCACCGGGAGTTCCTCGGCCCATTCGTGCGGGAGCCGGCGGACGCCGGAGCGCCCGGCGAGCAGGGCGTCCCAGGTCGAGGTGGTGTCGCCACCGAGCGGCGTGGTCGCGCCCATGCCGGTGACCACTACAGTGCGGTTGTTCTTTTCCACAGAAATCTTTTCTCCACGTCTGGAATTGCGCGGCCTCGAGTGCGCTGCTTGAAGGGCACGGCCTGGGGCGCGAGACTTGTTCCGGTTCTCTCCGGTCCGTACTGGTTCTCCGGAACGACCACATAGTCAGGAATGGCGGACGAGTACGGTTTCTCTTCCTCCTTCCACGGCTGCTTCGACAACTGATTCCACGGCTTCGAATGTGTGGAGCGGAATGGGACTTCCTCCCTGGGCATGTGCCAGGCGGTGCGGATTGGAGTTGTCCCGGTCCTGGGCGGTCGCGATTTCCCTGGATATGCGTACGGCCGTCGCCAGTAGGGGGCCGACGCATTGCGGTCCGCCGGCACCGGCGAGATCTGTCACCAGGGACAGGGACGCGACGACGGCCCCGCCGCGGTCCCGCAGTGGGGCGGCGACCGCGAAGGCACGCCGCTCCGTCTGGAAGTCGCCCGTGGCGTAGCCCCAGCGCCTGACCTGGCCGACGATCCTGCGCAGAACCAGGGGACCGGCCAGCCCCTCTTGCCTGTTCCGGGTCAGCGCGCGAGCGAGGATGTCCTCCTGCGCTTCGGAGCTCGCGTAGGCGAGCAGGACGTTTCCCGATGCCGTGGTGTGCAGGGGGAAACGGTCGCCGACGATTATCGGAGCCACGCGCACCGGGCCGCCCGAGCTGAGACTCTCCAGCCAGATTCCCTCGGCGCCGTCACGCACCGAGAGGTTCACCATGGCTTTCATCTCCTCCTGAAGTCGCAGCATGTGCGACATCGCTGCCGTGCGCAGCGCGCGGTGCCTCGGCGCGTGCGCGGCAAGTTCCCACAGCCGGAGTCCGATGGTGTATCTGCTTCCTTCCACCCGTTCCAGGGCCCCCAGGGAAACGAGCTTTGTCACCATGCGGTGGGCCGTCGCCACGGGAAGGTCGGAAAGGCGGCTGATATCGCTCAGCGACAGCGAGTGGTCCCTGCCCCTGAAGACACCGAGAACGCTGAAAGCGCGCTCGACGACCGATCGATTTTCCGTGGTGTTGCGGATTTCCATCCGTAGTGACTCGCTTTCGCCTGGTGCACCTTGATGCGCTGCGATCCCCCGACGCTACGAACAAGACCCTCACAGACGTGGAGCAATGGTGAAGGTCACTTCGGTGACACCGAGGGAGCCAGTGCCCGAACAACCACGTCACCCGTCCGTCCGGCGACGGCACGAGGGCCGTCGCCGGACGGATGGGTGATCGCCAGCAACCGACAGGCTCTTACGGACCGGCCGTCACCTGGGGTGCCGCACGGGCCGCGTGACGGGGCGTCGGGCCCCGTTCCCGCGACCGTGCCGGGTTCACTGCTGCGGCAGGTCGCGGCGCGGGTGCCGGGGGCGCAGCGAGGGGTCGACCGCGGGGATGCCCACTCTGAAGAAGACCAGCGGGCGTTCGCCGTCCTCGGCCCCGCACAGGGCCGCGAGGTCCCCGACGGTGTGCGGGCAGTCGATGACATGGCTCTGGGGATGGACGTAGATCCCCTGCCGGAAGAGGTCCAGCCAGAGGCGGGTGACCAGGCGTCCGGCCGCCACCTCCTGGGCCGTGTCCTCGCCCTTGTCCAGGATCACCAGGACGACGCCATCACCGGCGGTCGCGCTGGAGGAGAGTGGGGTGAGGAAGCGCGGCAGCCCCAGCGGGCGCAGTGCCCGGTAGACGACCGGGGAGAAGAGAAGTCCCATGAGGAAGCGCTCCACCCGGTTCAGTACCAGCATGACGTCGTTCAGGCCGTCGCTGCGGTACTTGGGGTGACGGGGACTCAGCCGCGTCCACGCCATCAGTTCGGCGGCGATCCCGGGGTCGCCGAAGAACCAGTGGTAGGCGCGGACGAGCAGCGGCCTGGCCGCGGCCGTGCTGATCGCGGCCACCCGGAAGCCTGCCGCGCGGGCAGTCTCCTGCGCGGCCTCGATCGCCTTCGTGTCGACCTGCTGCGGCTTCCAGGCGCCGCGCCAGACCCGGCGGCCGGCGATGTCGGACGTCCGGAAGCCGGTGTCGTACGGCCGGTCGGCCGGCAGCAGCCGGCCCACGCGCCGGGTCTCGGTGTCGAGGTCGAGCTCGAAGTCGACGGCGATGCTCTGCTCGGCCGCGGCTATGAGCAGGCTCTCCACGTACGTGCCCAGCGACAGCCGCAGATCGCGGTGGGCCGGGTCGCTCGGCCCCAGCGCGTCCTCGGCGCGCCAGCCCACCTCGACTCGGCCAGTGCCGGGACGGAGCTCCCAGGGCTGGGTGTTGTGCGCGTTCGCCGCCCGGGCCGACTCGGCGGCGACCTCTCTCAGCCGGTCCAGGGACGTGGTCGTGTTCTCGGGGCTCGTCATGCTCTGACTCCGTCCTTGTGACGCCGGTCCTCGGCCGCACCGGTGGCCGGGACAGTGATGGCGGCAACCGTTTCCTCGGCCGACTCGCGGATACCGAAGCGGACGTGGACGCTCCGCAGCCAGGAGGGGGCCCACCAGCTGATGCGGCCGGTGGCCCGCAGCGACGCCGGTACGAGCGCGCCGCGCACCAGGACGGCGTCGATGAGGATCGCCAGGCCGGTGGCGGCGCCGTACAGCTTGATCAGGGAGACGCCGGAGGTGAGCATCGCGAAGAAGGAGACCGCGAGGATGGCCGCGGCCGCGGTGATCACCGGCCCGCTCGCCCCGAGGCCGTCGCGGACGGCGGTGGCCAGGTCGCCGGAGCGCTCGTAGTGCTCCTTGATCCGGGAGATCAGGAAGACCTCGTAGTCCATCGACAGTCCGAAGGCGATGCAGAAGACCAGGACCGGCATGGAGACGGCGAGCGGCGAGGGGGTGAAGCCGAGGGCGTCGGAGAGGTTGCCGTCCTGGAAGATCCAGACCGTCACGCCGAGGATCGAAACCAGGCTGAGGAGGTTGAGCAGCAGCGCCCTGATCGGCTGCACCACGCTGCCGGTGAGAAGGAAGAGGAACAGGAGGCTGAAGACCACGATCAGGACGAGGGCGATCGGCAGCTTGTCGGCGATGGACTGGTTGATGTCGGTGACCTGGGCCGCCTGGCCGCCGACGAGCACGCGGTTACCGGCCGGCGGGGTGATGTCCCTTACGTCGCGGGCGAGTTGGGAGCCCTCGGAGGAGTACGGGGCCACGTCCGTCTGGACCTGGAGCCAGGTCGCGGTGCCGTTGTCGAAGCGGGCCACCTGGGCCGCCGGCAGGGAACTGACCTTGGCGCCCTTCTCGAAGACGCCCGCGGCGCTGACGACCTTGGTCGCCTCGTCCGCACGGGACAGGGCGGTGGCGTACGTCGCGAGGTCGGCGTCGGAGCCCTTCCAGTTCTGGGCGACGACGTTGAGCGCGTGCTCGTCACCGGTGCCGAAGTCCTTGCGCAGCGCCTCGGCCACGACCCGGCTCTCGCTGTCCTTCGGCAGCACCCGCTCGTCGGGGACGCCGAACTGGGAGTGGCCGAAGGGCAGGGCGATGGCGATGAGCAGGATCACGACGGGCGTGGCGAGCAGCAGCGGCTTGCGGAACGCAAGGCCGGCGATGCGGCCCCAGGTGGTGTTCATGGCGGGCTTCGGGGCGGTCCGGCGGGCCCAGCCCAGGGCGTCGATCTTGTCGCCGAGCAGGATGAGGGCCGGGGGCAGGAGCAGGAGGGCGCCGCCGACGGACAGCAGGACCACCGAGATGCCGGCGAAGGCGAAGGAGCGCAGGAAGTACTGGTCGAAGACCAGCAGGGTGGCGAGGGCGGCGCCGACGACGCCACCGCTGACGAACACGGTGCGGCCCGCGGTCGCGCGGGTGACGCGCAGCGCGTCGGCATTGCTGCGGCCGGCGGCGCGCTCCTCGCGGTAGCGGGTGACGATCAGCAGGCTGTAGTCGACCGCCAGACCGAGACCGAGCGCGGTGATGAGGTTGACCCCGAAGACCGAGACGTCGGTGAACCGGGAGAGGACGTTGAGGATGCCCAACGAGCCGACCACGGTGAGCACCGCGAGCAGCAGCGGGAGCAGCGCCGCGATCACGCCGCGGAACACGAGGATGAGCAGCAGCAGCGTCAGCGGGATCGCGATGGTCTCCGCGGCGACGATGTCCTTCTCGATCTGCGCGTTCATGTCGTTGTTGACGGCGTTGATGCCGCCGAAGGACACCGCCACGGCGCCGTCCGGGTCGGACAGCTCCTCGTGGAGCTTCTTGGTGGTCTTGAGACTCTCGTTCTCGTCACCGTTGATCCGGACCAGGACCAGCCCCGCGTCGTCGGAGCGCAGCGCCGGGTCGGGGGTGTCGAAGTAGGAGGCGACGACCCGGGCGCCGGAGTCGTCGCCGATCGTCCTGACGACCCTGTCGGCGGCGGCGTGCGCCTCGGAGCTGTCGACCCCACCCTTGGTGTCCTCGATCCGGACCAACAGGTTGGGCTGGCTCTCCGGGAAGGAGTGCTCCAGCGCCGAGGCGGCGGCCACGGAGTCGGAGTCGGGGTTGTCGAACCCGCCGGACTTGAGGTTCTCGAGCACCCCGGCGCCGGCCGCGCCGGTGATGATCAGGAACAGCAGTCCGGCGAGCAGTGTGAACCACGGGCCGCGTCGGCTCTGCCGACCGCTTTGGGGTGGCACCGAAGTGGTCGCCATGGGAGGTCCTTTCGTCTTTCTCTGATGGTTCGCCCGATGCCTGTCCGGGCTCTGCCGAGCGCTGTCGGGCCTCATCGGTGCTGGAGGTGCGGAGGTACTGGGCGTTGCGTCGAGGAGCACGGCTCGTCCCCTGCGGGACACGCCTGTTGATGGGCCGACCTCGAGTCAGAGTGATGCTCCCATTCGAGAGCACTGGTCTCGATATGAATCAGCGTTACGGTTTAGTGAACACTGATTCAAGGGCGGTGCTCCGATTGTGGAGCAGTGGTCCAATCAGTGACCATGGGGCAAACTTGAGACCATGAGCGTGATCCGAGGAGCCAGGGAAAGGGCCCGTGCCGAGGTCGGGGCGGCCATCAAGGAGGAGGCTGGGCGCCAGCTCGCGGCCGAGGGGGCAGCACAGCTGTCGCTGCGGGCGGTCGCCCGTGAGCTGGGACTGGCACCGTCGGCGGTCTACCGCTACTTCCCGAATCGCGACGATCTCCTCACGGCCCTCATCGTCGGCGCGTACGACGCTCTCGGCGCCGCGGCCGAGACCGCGCTCGCGGACGCCGGGACGGCGGATCCGCTGCGAAGCTGGATGGCCGTCTGCCGGGCGATCCGGGACTGGGCGCTCGCCCGTCCGCACGAGTACGCCCTGATCTACGGCTCGCCCGTCCCCGGGTACAACGCTCCGCCGGACACCGTCGGCCCCGCCTCACGCGTCCCCCTCGCCCTGGTCGGCGTCGTGGAAGCGGCCGACGCGGCGGGTGCGCTCGCCTCGTTCCCCGGGAGCGGGCAGCAGGACGAGGGGGTCAGCGCCGACGCCCGACGGCTCTTCCAGGACTCCGGCCGCACGATCCCGCTGACGGCCGCGGTCCGGCTGGTCGCCGTCTGGGCGCAGCTCTTCGGGCTGATCAGCTTCGAGGCGTTCGGACGGTTCGACCGGATCATCGACGCCCGTGACGACGTGTTCGACCGGGCGGTGCTCGACCTGGCACACCAGGCCGGCCTGCGCCCCACCGGCACCGGACCGGCCGCCGAATCCGCCGCCGGCCGGTAGCCGTACAGGCCCGGCGCAGCCCCGGCCCCGGCCGCCCCGGCCCGCCCGGCCGCCGGGGCGGCAATACCGTACGGACACCCCCGGGACACGCGCGACGACAGGCTGATGTTTTCCCTTTACGCCGCGTTCATTCCACTGAGTGAAAAGGCATATCGCCGACCCTCCCCGATTGTCGAAAACTGAAGACGCGGCGCGAAGTTGACGCTTGGCTGGATCTGACGTTCCGTCATTATGGGCTTCTGGCTGCCCGTTACCCGAATGATTCCGCACGACCCGCCATTCACCCGCTTCTGACGCCGCGTCATGCAATCCATCGATATCGGATCGGGGTATCAGCCGTGACTGGTATAGCCATCGTCGGCATGTCGTGCCGCTTTCCCGGCGCCGGGGACCTCAATGAGTTCTGGCAGATGACCGTCAACGCCGAGCCGCAGTTCGCAGGGGTGCCCGAATCGCGCTGGGATCATTCCAAATACCACAGACCGGGCGATTTCCGGGAGCCGCACAGCACCTACACCGACAAGGTGGCCTTCCTCCCCGCCGTCGATCAGTTCGCCCCCTCCCACTACGGCGTGCCGCCGCGCCGGGCGAAGGCCATGGACCCCCAGCAGCGCCTCTTCGTCGACCTCGCCCGGGAGGCCCTGCAGGACACCGGCTGGGAACGAGGCTCCTTCGACCGCGCGACGACCGGCGTGTTCGCCGGGGTGTCCTCGACCGACTACCGCGAAGCGACCTTCGCGCGGACCAGCGCCCGGCTCCTCGCGGACGGTTCGTACCACGGCGGCGAGGACGACCCCGAACTCCTGGCTGGCCTGGAGGAGGCCGCCGGGTCGGCGGTCATGCCCGTGGGGCCGTTCTCCATCGCCGGCGTCATCGGCAACATGGTGCCGGCCGCCGTGAGTGAGGTGTTCGACCTCGGCGGCCCCTCGTACGCCGTCGACGCGGCCTGCTCGTCGGCGCTGGTGGCGCTGGACACGGCGGTACGGAGCCTGCGGTCGGGCGGGTGCTCGGTCGCCCTCGTCGGCGGTGTCTTCGTCAACCTCACGCCCAACGCGCTGATCGGCTTCTCCCGCGCCGGCGCGCTCTCCCGGGACGGCGTGTGCCGGCCGTTCGACGAGCGGGCGGACGGCTTCGTGCTCGGCGAGGGCGGCGGCGTGCTGGTGCTCCGTCCGCTGGCGGACGCCCTCGCGGCCGGCGACCGGGTCTACGCCGTCGTGAGCGGCGTCGGCACCGCCAACGACGGGCGCGGCGGCGGCCCGATGACGCCGCAGGCCCAGGGGCAGCTCGCCGCGCTGCGCGCCGCCTACAAGGACGCCGGGGTGGCGCCCGGGGCGATCGACCTGCTGGAGGCCCACGGCACCGGCACCCCGGTCGGCGACCGCACCGAGATGGAGGCGATGCGCCTGCTGCGCGACGAGGCGGGCCGGACCCGGCCCTGCTACGTCTCCTCGTCCAAGGCCCTCATCGGCCACACCCTCTCCGCGGCCGGCGCGGCGGGTCTCGTACGGGCCGCCCTGGCCCTGCACCACGGCGTCGTACCGCCGCAGCCCGCCGAACACCGCATCAGTCCCGAGCTGCGGCTCGACGAGTCGGGGCTGCGCCTGGCCACCACGCCGCAGCAGTGGCCGCAGGGCGAGGTGCGCCGGGCCGGGGTGAGCTCGTTCGGCTTCGGCGGCACGAATGTCCACGCCGTCCTCGAAGGCGCGCCGCTCCCCGAGCCCGCCCCGGGGCAGCCCGCACGGGAGGACGAGCCGTGGCTGTTCCTCCTGTCCGCCGGCTCGGTGCCGCAACTGGCACGGCACGCCCGGAAGATCCGGAACGCCGTCGCCGCGTCCGCCGCGGAACCCGCCGCGGTGGCCCGCACCCTGGCCACCCGCGAACTGCTCGCCGCCCGCCTCTCCTTCGTCGCCGCCACGCGCCAGGAGCTCCTCGGCCGGCTCGACCTGGCCGCCCGGCGGCTGGCGGAGGGCGCCACCGGCGAGCTGGCCCCCGGTATCCATGCCGCAGCCAAGCCGCTGCCCGAGGCGGAGCGGAAGGTCGCCTTCGCCTTCCCCGGGCAGGGGGCGCAGCGGCCGGGGATGCTCGCGGACCTGGTCCGGCGCTTCCCGGCGCTGGCCCGGCGCGCCGAGGAACTGACCGCCCTGATCGCCGAGGAGTCGGCGGAGCTCCCCGCGCACCTGCCCGGCCTGCTGTGGGCAGAGCACGCGTCCGACGACGACGGGGCGATGACGGCCCTCACGGTCACGGACCTGTGCCAGCCTGCGCTCGGCATCAGCGGGGTCGCCACCGCCGAGCTGCTGGCCGCCTGCGGCGTCGTCCCCTCCCTCGCCGTCGGGCACAGCGTCGGCGAGTTCCCGGCGGCGGTCGCGGCCGGCGCGATCGGGGCGGATGAGACGGTCCGGTTCATGGCCCGGCGGGGCGCGGCGCTCGCCGCCGCCGTACCGGCCGGAACCGGTGTGATGCTCGCCGTCCAGACGACGCACGAGAAGGCGGAGAAGCTCGCCGCCGACGTGGACGGGGTGTGGCCCGCCTGCTACAACCACGAGCACCAGGTGGTGTTCAGCGGCGGCGAGGCGGCCGTGGAGCGGCTGCGCGAGCACTGCGCGGAGCGCGGCGTGGCGGCGGTGCGGCTGCAGGTGTCGCACGCCTTCCACTCGCCGCTGGTGGCCGCGGCCGACAAGGCGGTGACCCACCACATCGCGGCCCTCCCGCTCGTGGCGCCCGCCCGTGCCTTCGTCTCCAGCGTCAGCGGCCGGGGATGCGACGAGCCGCAGGAGATCCGGGACCTGTGGGGCCGGCACAACAGCGTCCCCGTGCGCTTCAGCGACGCCGTCACCTCGGTGGCGGACGCCGGTGCCCGCTTCCTGGTGCAGATCTACGGCGGTGACTCGTTGTTGCGGATGGCCCGGCGCACCCCGGCTGCCGAGGCGCTGGAATTCGTACCGCTCACCACGAGCCGGCCGGATGGCGCGCGGGTATTCCTGACGGGGCTGGGCCGGCTCGCCGTGGCAGGTGTGCCGGTGGATCCCGCCCCGCTCTTCCCGGCGGACGCCCCGCTGTTGCTGTCGCTTCCGGCGTCGCCCCTGGAGACGTCGTCGTTCACAGTCCTCAAGCGATCGGGCCGGAAGCGGACCGCCGATGCCCGACGTGCCGGTGCCCCGGCGCCTGCCGCCTCCGCGGCCTCCGTGGCCGAGGTCCCGGTCGTCGTCCGGTCCGCGTCCACAACGACCGTGCCGAACCGCTCCATGGTCACCCACACGTCCGCCGCCACCTCCGCCTCCGCCTCCGCCTCCTCGAACGGTGAATCGAGCATGAGCAGCCTTATCTCGTTCCTCCACGCCCAGGTGAATCTGCTGCAGTCGTTCGGCGCCGCGGTCGACGGCCCGGTACCGAACGGTGCGTCGGCTACCGTGACCGCCGGTGCGTACCCGGTCCCGGTGCCGTCGCCCGCCGTCCCCACGGCCGACGCGCCGGCCGGCCCGGTGGCCGTCGTGGACGCCCCGGCGGCCCCCGCCGTCGCGACCGCAGAGGCCGCGGACGTGGTGACGTCCCGCGTGGTCTCCGCGATAGCCAAGATCAGTGCGTACTCCGAGGACTTCCTGCAGCCGGGACATGTATTCGCCACCGACCTCGGCTTCGACTCGATCATGCTTGCCGAGCTCGCCGCGGGCCTGCGCAGACAGTGGCCGGACATCGAGGTGCGGACCTCGGACGTGGTGAAGATCAGCACCGTCGGCGAGCTGATCACAACGGTCCAGGAGCTCCTCGGCACCGCTCCGGCCGCCCCCGCACCGGCACCCATCGAGGCCTCCGCCCTACCCTCCGTGCCCGAGCCGCGTGCTGAAGCCGTCCCCGCGTCGAACCTCACCGCGACCGGTGATGTCAGGGTCCTGCCCGAAGTCGTCGCCACGCTCGAACGCTCGCGCATGTACGAGCACTTCGGCGTCCGCAACCCCTACTACCTTCCGCACGAGGGCACGATCCGGGACGTCACCCGGGTCGAGGGCACCGAACTGATCTCGTTCTCCAGCTACAACTACCTGGGCCTGTCCGGCCATCCGACTGTCGTCAAGGCCGTGACCAAGGCGGTCAAGCAGTACGGCAGCTCGGTCTCGGCCGCCCGCATTCTGTCCGGCAACCGTCCGCTGCACGAGGAGCTTGACCGGGGCCTCGCCCGCCTCGTCGGCGCCCAGGACGCCGTCACGCTGGTCAGCGGCCACGCCACCAACGTCACTGTCATCGGCCACCTGGTGGGCCCCGAGGACCTGATCCTGCACGACGCGCTCGCCCACGACAGCATCATCCAGGGCTGTCGGCTCTCGGGGGCGAGCCGCCAGCCGTTCCCGCACAACGACATCGCCGCCCTGGACCGCATCCTGCACCAGGTGCGTGACCGCTACCGCCGGGTGCTGATCGTGGTCGAGGGCGTGTACAGCATGGACGGCGACATCGCCGACCTGCCCGCCCTGATCGCCGTCAAGCAGCGGCACGCGGCGCTGCTGATGGTGGACGAGGCCCACAGCATCGGCGTGATGGGCAAGACGGGCGGCGGCATGGGCCAGCACTGGGGCGTCGACGCCGACGACGTCGACGTGTGGATGGGCACCCTGTCCAAGTCACTGGCGAGCTGCGGCGGCTACGTGGCCGGCCGGCACGAGCTGATCGAGCACTTCCGCTACACCCTCCCAGGCTTCATCTACAGTGCGGGCCTCACCCCGCCGAACACCGCCGCCTCTCTGGCCGCACTACAGGTGATCCAGGAGGAGCCCGAGCGGCTCGACCGGCTCCACCAGCGCTCGGCCCTGTTCCTGCGGCTCTCCGCGGCGGCCGGGATCGACGTCGGCACCAGCGAGGGCACGCCGGTCGTGCCGTGCATCACGGGCGACTCGGAGAAGGCGCTCAAGCTCGCCGACCGGCTCTATCAGCGGGGCATCAGCGCCAACCCGATCCTGCACCCGGCGGTCGAGGAGCGGCTGGCCCGGCTCCGGTTCTTCATCACCTCCGAGCACACCGAGGAGCAGATCGAGTACACGGTGAAGGTGATGGCCGAGGAGCTGGCGAAGCTGGCCTGATCCCGTCGGCGTACGAAGCGAGCGGACCGAGGC